>JAYVVA010000322.1:0-3838 GCA_043787435.1 Sphingomonadales bacterium
CGGACGTTTATGGTGATGATGACGCTGCGATTTGGATTCCACGCGCCGACCCAGCCGTCACAGCACGCGCCTTACTTCCGAGCAGTCCTTACTCATCTCGCGCCGAAATGCGCCTCGAACTTTACGCGGAGCGCCTCATACGAGGAGATTTGCACCGTTATAACCAGATCGGCGGCCGATCCGCGTCAAAGGTTGGAGAAGCCTGAAGTTGTATTGCACCCGCTATCCTTGCCGCCACCGCTTAGAACCTGGGCAAAATGGCCACGATAATCCCGATACCACTGCATCCGGTCCTAACATGAGCACAATGCACAACTGGCGCTGCTGGCATGGAGCGGCCGACACGCGCCGACCCTCTTCCAGTTACGCTGCCAACATTTCTGCCGAGCCGATTTGACCACGGCAGGCTCTCTGGCTTCCGAAGCTTCGCGGAATGTTGCTGCTTGCTGGCGTTCGTCTGAACCCGAAGAGCAGGCTGCCAATGCTAGCGGAAAAAAGGCAGGGTAGATCGCATGGCGGCGCGTTCCGCCCGAACGGGTGCTACCGACGCCACCCTAGCCTGGACCGAACGTCCGCAACGTTGGCGAATTCAGAACCGCGCGAACTGTAATTGTTAGCCCAGCCATTTGCTTGTCCGCCTAAAAAATAGGCATCGAGAGCGAGATCAGTGGCTTGCTGAAATCATGGAGGCGCGACCATTTGGATAGCAAGCACGATTAGGCTGTCCGGGTTGCGCGAATGACTGTTAAGAGTAGCATCATGTCTGTAATCGTAATTATTCAGGGCTTGGCCAAGACATACTCGTCCGGCCATGTGGCACTAAAGTGCGTTGATCTGTCGATAGAGAAGGGCGAGATTTTCGCGCTTCTTGGCCCTAATGGTGCTGGCAAGACGACGCTCATTAGCATCGTCTGCGGCATCGTCACGCCTTCGGAAGGCAGCGTGACCATTGATGGCGCAGACATACTTTGCGACTATCGCACGGCGCGCACGCGCGTTGGCCTTGTGCCGCAGGAACTGCACACTGACAGTTTCGAAACCGTGCTCGCGACCGTTCGCTTCAGCCGGGGCCTCTTTGGTCGTGCGCCTGATGCTAAGTATGTTGAACGAATCCTCCGCGACCTTTCGCTGTGGGACAAGCGCGATATGAAGATTCAGGAATTATCAGGCGGCATGAAACGGCGCGTGATGATCGCAAAGGCGCTAAGCCATGAGCCGGAGGTGTTGTTCCTGGACGAGCCGACCGCCGGTGTCGATGTCGAGTTGCGTCGGGACATGTGGACGCTCGTTCGCCGCCTGCGCGACACTGGCGTGACGATCATCTTGACGACGCATTACATCGAAGAAGCCGAGGAGATGGCGGACCGCGTCGGCATTATCAGCAAGGGCGAACTCATACTTGTCGAAGACAAGACTGCCCTGATGACTAAGCTCGGGCGGAAGACGCTGACCCTGACGCTTACCGAAGCACTCGACGCGGTGCCTTCACTGCTTTCTGCATGGCCTATTGCGCTTCACGATCAGGGCCACGCGTTGCGTTACGAATTCGACGCGACCGGCGATCACAACGACATCCCCGCTCTGCTGCGCGCGCTCGACGAGGCGGGAATTGCGTTTAAGGACCTCAACACTGAACAGAGTTCGCTGGAGGATATCTTCGTAAACCTTGTCCATGAAGATCAAAAGGCAGCCGCATGATGCGGTTAAACTCCCGCGGCGTCTGGTCGATCTACCGCTTCGAGCTTGACCGTTTTCGCCGCACCTTGCTCACCAGCCTGCTGACGCCCGTCATTACCACTTCGCTTTACTTCGTTGTTTTCGGTTCGGCGATCGGCAGCCGAATGACAGAAATCGGCGGTGTGCCATATCCCGCCTTCATCGTGCCTGGTTTAATCATGCTTTCGATGTTCACCGAAAGCATCTTCAACGCCAGCTTTGGGATTTTCATGCCCAAATGGTCGGGGACGATCTACGAGTTGCTCTCCGCGCCCCTATCGCCGTTCGAGACGGTGCTAGCTTATGTCGGCGCTGCGGCGACAAAGTCGACGCTGCTCGGTCTGGTTATTCTCGCCACGTCAACCTTGTTCGTGCACATCGACATCGCGCACCCGATTGCGATGATCGCCTTCATGGTATGCATCGCGGCGACGTTCAGCCTGTTCGGTTTCATCGTCGGCATCTGGGCGAAAAGCTTCGAACAGCTTCAGATCATCCCGCTGATCGTCGTAACCCCGATGACATTCCTCGGCGGCGCCTTTTACTCGATTGACATGCTTCCGCCTGCTTGGCGCATGGTGACGTTGTTCAATCCCGTCGTCTACCTGATCAGCGGTTTCCGCTGGACCTTCTTTGGCAAGGGCGACGTCTCGATCGGAATTAGTCTAGTCGCGGTCGCAAGTTTTTTCTCAGTTTGTCTTTGCGTGATCGCCTGGATGTTTCGTACCGGGTACCGGTTGAAGAATTGACAGCGCCAAAGGCTACCGGAGGCGCGCTCAAACATCGAGGAACGGATGTCGAGTTTGGCATTGTCCATGGCGAGTATAAACGGTCTTAAACGACCGTTTTAAGCCCAAAGGTCTGCGCTGAACAGTCGGCAGATTTCAGACATCTTGTAAACACCGACCATACCGGCCGCGGCCTAAAATTCTCCGGTCGGTTCGAAGCTGAGTAGGACTAGTGTCCTGAACCAGAAGTTCGTTCTGGCATGTTTTTGACGCAGAAGCGTTCGATTGAGGCGAGGATATCGTCGGCGGATTTGGTCCAGCGGAAGGGCTTTGGATCGGCATTATGTTTTTCAATGAAGTTGGTGATTGCTGAGTGGAGTGCATCGAGGCTGCGGTGAACGCCGCGCCTGATCTGCCGCTCGGTGAGGAGTGCGAAGAAGCGTTCGACCTGATTTACCCATGAGGCTGGATGTTGAGCTGCGTTGCCATGATCAATACTACCAGTTTTTTACCATCCGGCTAACTACTACCGCTTTGTTTGGCGTTTGAATTGCCGGGTAAGGTCTCCGATCGGCGCTAAGAAAGACGCCTACCATTCGCTTTCGAATTCCACGTTTTGGTTCTGGTCAAGTGTACCTAAACGCCGGTAACGACTGTTACGTCGCGGTATTACGCGGCATAAATTCCAAAAAGAGCTAACGCGCTGATATATGACGTCTTTGATGCGCTGGTCGGGGAAAGAGGATTCGAACCTCCGGCCCCTGCCTCCCGAAGGCAGTGCTCTACCGGGCTGAGCTATTCCCCGACCGACGCGGCGCTTGATGTCAAATAACCGACCAAGCGGCCGGGGACATAACGCCGCCACTTGACCTTCGCAACCCTGATGCGGCGCCCATCTGGCCCCGGTCGCGCTAGGCGGTTTGGGCCGCCTCGAACAGGAACCATACGCGTTGCTCTGCCTCATCCGTCCAGCCATCGATAACGGCCGAAGTCGCATTATCCTTGGTCTTGTCTGCCAGATCCTTGGCACTGCGCAGCGCTTCGATCAGCTTAAGATTGTCGTCGCGCAATTCCGCCAGCATGGCGACGGGAGCGACGATCTGGGCGTTATTGTCTTTCAGCGTCTGGTGCCGCGAGACATCGCCGATTGACCGCAACGTCGTATTGCCGGTTTTGCGGACGCGCTCGGCAATTAGGTCTGTCGTTGCAAAAATCTGTGCCGCCTGATCGTCGAAAAGCAAGTGGTAGTCGCGAAAATGGGGGCCATTCACATGCCAGTGGAAATTCTTGGTTTTGAAATACAGCGCAAAGCTATCCGCCAGAATGCCGTTCAGTGCATCTGCGACACTGGCGACAGCATTGGTCGGGAGACCGGTCGGGGTTTTTAATTTGTT
>JAYVVA010000323.1:0-5156 GCA_043787435.1 Sphingomonadales bacterium
TTTAAAAAAGCGCGGCGCGCAATTGGGCAAAGCTACCCCGCCACAACAATAATAAGCTTGAGGCGAACGTTGCGAACCCGAAACCCGCAAGGCAGAGCAAATGTGAAGTGACAGAAAGCCGCGGAAGCATCGGATCAACGGTTGCCACAGCGATCATCATAACAGCAGTTGCAACGACCGGTCGCCCCATCGCGCTGACCAGCGTCTGAACATTTATTCCGATCACTGACATCGAAATTACGGCTGTGAACGCCGTTAGAACCGGAAACCCAACAAGCCAGGCTTCGGCCAGTCCCACCGCCCCGCGCGATATGCCTATTGCGAAACAAACAGGCATCACGCATGCTCCCGCAAGAGCCCCATAGACTGCGAGGCGCGGCCGACCCAAAGCATTCGTCACTGGCGCAAACAGAATCTGCAGCGTCACAAAAGGCATGGCCCAAGCGAGAATGCGGACGATCGGGATCACTCCCGCCCATTTTTGCCCGAGCACTGTCAACACTAACGGTTCAGCAGTCAGTGCCAACCCGCCAAAAAGTGGCAGAGTGACAGTCGTTATTATACCGACCGATTTGGCAAACGCAGCGGCAACGAGGGCGCGATCATTTTGCAGCCGCGCATAAGCCGAATAAGCGATATCGTTCAGCGGTGGAATGAATTTACTCGTCACGATCTGCGCAAGGAACAATGCAGTTGTATATAGGCCTAACTCATGCGGTGTCATGAAAGGACCGCCGATGATGATGTCTGACTGTGATTGAGCGAACCAGAAAAGTTGGGTTATGGTCATTGCTATCCCGAACCCCAAGGTACCCCCCGCGCCGGAAAACCGAAAGGTCGGCACTGTTCGCAGTTTGACGGCAAATGCGACGATTGTCGCTCGCGTCCAGACCATGGCGATCGGTGCGTACACCAGTGACCACACGCCCCAGCCTGCGACGGCACCACCAAGTGCGGTAGCGGCACCGGCGAACGCCGACGCAATATTGGCGATCGATTGCGTACGGAAATCCATTCGACGATTGAGCAATGCGACCGCCAGGGCAAGTGGAGGATTGGCCAGATAGACCAGCGTTTGTGTGCGGAGCAGATCAGCCAATACAGGCTGGTGGAAATAGGCAGCAACGAACGGTGCGGCGGCAAACTGTACTACAATTAGTGCACCGTTGATTAAGACGAGTATGCCGAAAATCTGGCGCACGTAGTGGGGCTCAACAGAACGCGAACGAACGAGCGCGCTGGCAAAGCCGGTCCCGCTCAGCACATTTAGCAAGACCATAACGCTCGCCGTCATTGCGAAGATACCATAGTCGTCGGACGACAAAAGCCGGATGACTATGAACGTCGAAGTCCAGGTTGTGAGCTGTGCAAAAATCTGGCTGCCAGACCGCCACATCAGCCCGCCGATGACTTGGCGTCGAAGTCCGTTGGGCGGATCGGGTATCACGCACTGTCTCCCAGGAAGGAAATATCTCGGACAAACCGATCCAAGGCACCAACCGGCAGAGAGGCCTGAAGCTTTAGTGCAGCCAGTAATCGCCAAGTTACGACATAAATCTTACCAATGTCTGTACACGATCAGCCGCTGCGTTAGGCAGAACGAACAAGGCGGTCGTGAACCGCCCCGGGATTGTCGGAGGCTCTAACTCCTGAGAAGGCGGAGCCGCTATGAGCAAGACAACGAACAAGTTTTCATCTGAAGCGCGTGCCCGAGCGGTGCGGATGATATTGGACCATCAGGGCGATTATCCGTCACGCTGGTCGGCGGTGGTATCGATCGCGGAGAAGATCGGCTGCGTGCCGCAAACGCTCCATGAGTGGGCGAAGAAGGCTGAGGTCGACAGCGGCAAGCGCCGTGGCATCCCGACGGATACGGCCGACAAGCTCAAGGCTCTCGAACGCGAGAACCGGGAGCTGCGTTAGGCCAACGAGATTCTGCGCAAGGCGGGCGCATATTTTGCGCAGGCGGAGCGAGCCCGAACCCTCGGCGCCCGTTCAAGCGATGATTACGTTTATCGACGATAACCGTGAGCTTCATGGGGTCGAGCCGATCTGCAACGTTTTGCCGATCGCTAGCCGCCACCTATCACAAGCATGTCGCGCAGCGGCACGATCCATTGCGCCTGTCGGCGGGAGCACGGCGCGATATTGCGCTCAAACCCGAAGTCGCGCGTATCGTTGCCGAGAACTTCGCGGTCTATGGCGTCCGCAAGGTCTGGCGATAGATGACGCGCGAAGGGTTTGGCATTGCCCGATGCACCGTCGAGCAGCTGATGCGCGATATGGGGTTGGAAGGGGTAATTCGCGGCAAGTCGGTGCGCACCACGATCAGCAATAAGGCGGCACCTTGTCCGCTGGATCACGTCAACCGCCAGTTCCACGCACTAGCCCCTAATCGGCTTTGGGTCTCGGATTTTACCTACGTGTCGACCTGGAATGGGTTCGTCGACGTGGCGTTGGTGATCGATGTTTACGCCCGCCATATCGTTGGTTGGCGTGTCAGCCGAACAGCCCATACCAGCCTCGTGCTCAATGCATTGGAGCAAGCGTTGCACGATCGTCGGCCAGTTCATCGTGGCGGTCTCCCCCATCATAGCGACCGCGGGTCGCAATACGTATCCATAAAGTATAGCGAGCGACTTGCCGAAGCCGAGATCGAGCCATCGGTTGGAAGTGTTGGCGATAGCTATGACAATACTTTGGCCGAGACGATCAATGACCTTTACAAGGCCGAGGTCATCCATAGGCGCGGACCATGGCGGTCGTTCGAAGCTTTCGAGTGCGCCACGCTGGAGTGGGTCGACTGGTTCAACCACCGCCGACTCCTCGAGCCCATCGGCAATATTCCTCCTGCCAAAGCTGAACAACAATACTACGCCATGGTGGACGACATGCCCATGGCCGCGTAACTTAAATCCAATGGCCTCCGGCGGTCCCGAGGCGGTTCAATAACCGTTGGCGGCGCGCATTTGGTTACAGGGAATATGTTGTCGTTGAGGTTGCGGCGGACCATCGAGTCCGCATTATTGTGTTCACCGCTTTCGTGAGATTATGCCCTTTGGCTAACCTAGACTCCACCCGTTTCCCATGCCAATCCAGCTTGATGAGTGGCTCGCCAAAAAACAACAGTACTTCGGATCGTCTACCCGGCGGAGAGGCTCGGGGTGCCGTGGGCGGACGAAGCTCAATTGCACTCAGCCTCGGCGCGCTGGGTGTCGTTTACGGGGATATCGGAACATCTCCGCTGTATGCCTTGCGCGAGGCCGCGAAAGCTGCAGCGGGAAGCCACGGCATTTCTTCCGCGGCCGTTATCGCTGCGACATCTGCAGTGGTATGGTCGCTCCTTATCATCGTCGCTGTCAAATATGCGCTGTTGATCCTTCGTGCAGATAACCGCGGCGAAGGTGGTATCATGGCGATGCTAGCAATCCTTCACGCGCGGGCCGTCAGTCCTGGAAAACCAGGCAAAATCCTGCTGATCTCGGGGCTGATTGGCGCTGCGCTGCTTTATGGTGACGGCGCGATCACGCCGGCGGTGTCGGTGCTGTCAGCCGTTGAAGGACTGAAAGCCGACGCGCCGTTTCTGGCGCCTGCGGTCGTGCCGATCACGGTGGTCATCATTGTAACTTTGTTTGCGGCCCAGCGCTTCGGCACAGCTCGGATTGGGCGTGTTTTCGGCCCGGTTATGTTGGTGTGGTTCTTGGCAATTGCAGCGCTTGGGTTTTCCGAAATCCTGGTCGCGCCCCGCGTGCTTTACGCAATCAATCCCCTCGTGGGACTTGAGTTTCTCGAAAGAGCGGGACTGGGTGTCGATGCCGCTGTTCTGGGCGCTGCTTTTTTGGCCGTAACCGGCGGCGAAGCGATGTACGCCGATCTGGGTCATTTCGGAGTGGCGCCTATCCGGCTGGCGTGGTTCGCCCTCGTGTTGCCGTCACTCTTGCTTAACTATCTCGGGCAAGGAGCGCTGTTGCTGGACAACCCAAGTGCCCTAACAAACCCATTCTGGGGTTTAGCGCCAGCATGGGCGCATTACCCGCTGGTGCTGTTTGCGACCGCCGCCACGGTAATCGCGAGCCAATCAATTATTTCCGGCGCGTTTTCGTTGACCCGGCAGGCCATTCAACTCGGGTTCCTGCCGCGACTGCGGGTGTTTCACACGGACGCAACGGCAATTGGGCAAGTTTATCTTCCTCTCGTCAATGTTGGTCTTGCGATTGGAACGATCACTGCAGTCATTGCCTTTGGCAGTTCCGATGCCCTCGCAGGAGCTTATGGCATCGCGGTGTCGCTGCTCATGGTCATTACGACCCTGCTCGCGGCTTTGATCGCTCGGCAATGGGGATACTCCTTGGCGATCGTGCTGGCCGTTAACGGCTCATTCCTGCTCATAGATCTTGGGTTCTTTGCTGCCAATTCCGTTAAGCTATTTGAAGGAGGGTGGTTTCCACTTGCGATTGCAGGCGGAATTGCCCTGGTAATGCTCACATGGCGTCGCGGCCAGCGTTTGGTCGAGGACGCAAGGCAGGGCATGCGTCAGACGAGTGATGTTTTTTTTGCAAACCTCAAGATCAAGGGTACGCTCAGACCGCCGGGGATCGCCGCATTTCTTTCGCCATCGTCAGAGGGGATACCGCTACCCCTCTCAAGACTGTGTGCGCTGACAGGCAGCATACCCGCGCGCATCATTTTGCTGACGATTCTGATTGAAGAAATTCCAGTCGTTGCGGATAGAGATCGTGTGGAGGTGTCGACAGAAGGCGAGGCGCGGCGCGTCACGTTGCGGTATGGTTTTGTTGAAGCCATTAACGTTCCAAATGCGCTCGCCTTAGCCGTCGCGCAGCAAAAGCTGGTTCCGAGCGACCTTCAAGAACTTGTATTTTACGTTGGGAGCGAAACGATCATCCCGTCGCGCGAAGTCGTTGGTATGGCTTATTGGCGCGAACGAATGTTCGCTTTCATGCGGCGCAACGCGGAGCGTACGACCGCTTATTTCTACATCCCGCCGAGCCAAGTGATCGACATCGGAACCGAGATCGAGATTTAGCGTCGAATTCGATCGGAATGAACCGGGTTTGAGATTTTCGCGGCTCCCCCTCGGGCGAGATTTTGATTCATCGTGCTGGCTGGGGGAGGTCAGCACGAGATGGGCAAAACCT
>JAYVVA010000324.1:0-1567 GCA_043787435.1 Sphingomonadales bacterium
CGAAGAAGCGATCGGCAGATCGGCTTCGCCGTCATTGCGCGCCGCTGGGTGGTGGAGCGCTTCCTCGCTTGGATTAATCGAAACCGCAGACTGGCAAAGGACTTCGAAAGGACAATCGCCTCCGCCGAAGCCTTCCTCTACGCCGCTTCAGCCATGCTGCTACTACGAAGGCTCGCTCGTTGAGATACCGATTCAAAACACGCCCTTCGCCGCCCGCCGCGGTTGCGGGCGCTGTGCGGTTCGTCGCGGCGCCAGTTCACCGGCGAGGACGCCACCTCAATAGGCTACCGCGCCATGGGAAATGACGGCTGCATCTCGGTTTCATCGGACGTGGTCCCTGCCCTGTGCGCATCGCTGCATAGCGCCTGGGAGCAGGGCGACCTTGGCAGACTCGCCATGCTACGAGACCTGCTGGACCCGCTGCATAGAGTTTTGTTTCTCGAAACGAACCCGATACCGCTGAAAGCAGCACTTTCAGCATTAGGCCTGTGCAGCGCAACGTTGCGCCAACCGCTCACTGCGCCTTGTTCCGCAACAACTGCTGCAATAACCGAAATCCTGGCACACATCATCGCCGAGGAAGAGAGTATCGCCACGAGCTCAGTTGCAAACACCAACACACGACGATTATGCGTCTTTGATTGAAATTTGCGGCAGCCTCGGGAAGGTGCCTGGCGACGCTGATGGTGACGCCATCCTGACGGAACCCGCAACTCGCCCCAGCCCAAAGCGCACCCCGTCGAGGCCAGCGCTTCACGATCGAACAACGGCCCGCTGCCACGGCAACAAGGAACGGCGCACGACGGCGCCGTTCCCTATTGCGTGGCGGTAGTCGTTAAGCCTTGCGGCGGCGCACACCGAGCAGCCCGACGAGGCCAATGCCGAGCAGCGCAAGGCTGGCCGGCTCAGGCACGGTGGTCGGGGGCGTGACAACAGAGCCATTGCGGACGGTAAATAGGTATTGCCCAGTCACACCGTCATTGGTGTTGCTGGCCAGCGCGAGCGGGCCGCCGTCCAAAAACGAGCCAGGCTCCCGTGAGCCGGGGAGCTCGAAGTAAGTCCCGGCAGCGTTGCCAGACCCAGCGTTGTAGCCAACCGCAGCTGACACCCCGCCGCTGGCACTACCGGCTTCCCACTGTACCGTATCGTAGTTAAGGTAAATATCGAAGTTACCGGCGCCAGTGTCAGAGCGGTCCGTCAGGATAACTTGGAAAGTGTTGAGCTTGTCTGCTCTACTAAGATAGTATCCGACTGCAGGCCAGGTCGCACCAAATGCGGCATGTCCATTGTAGGTTCCTGTGCCATAGCTAGTGACGCCGCTGGCTGTATTGCGAGTATCGACGTCGGCGAAGAACGGCGCGATGATCGGATTTCCAGAGTATCCGGCGCCCAGCCCGGACGGAGTGAAGAAGCCCTGTCCGGCGTTGAAAGTAATATAGCCGTTGTTGGAGACGAACGTATTCGTATACGTGACGCCAAAGTAGTTCGCGGAAAACCCGAGTGCGATCGCGGCGGTATAACCATCGTCGGTGCGACCCAACGAGCTGGTGACGAATCCCGACGCAAC
>JAYVVA010000325.1:0-2539 GCA_043787435.1 Sphingomonadales bacterium
GCGAGGCGCACGCCGCCTTTGGCGTCGGGGCCCAGCTCCTTGAACTTGCCCTTGCCGCGTCCGCCTGCATGAATTTGTGCCTTCACCACATAAAGCGGTCCAGGCAGCTTTTGGGTCGCGGCAACCGCCTCTTCGATCGACATCGCGGCAAATCCGATGGGGACTGGCACGCCGAATTTCGCTAACAACTCTTTGGCCTGGTATTCATGGATGTTCACGGGTGACACGCTCCGGTTGGCAGGGATGCCAGCCCTAAAGCATGAGTCGCCGCGTTTTGCCAATCGTTAAGAAGCGATCGCGCACCCCAGTCCTGCCGTTGTAACGACCGTCAGGATTTGGGGATCGCCCAACGCCTTGGTGCGTCGCAGCATTTCACCGATCGTCAGCTGCCCGATCTGCGCATTAGAGATCCCCGACAAGCGCGAAAGTTTCTGTAACTGGCCGAGCGAGAGCCTATCGACCATCCGCTGTGCCATGCACGATGCCATGGGACGCGAAAGGCCTGCATCCATCAATGCAGTGCGGACGCGGGTTTCAGGCGTTGCGCATGCTGAGAGCGCAGCGGCAACGGGGATGGCGGCGAGAATAAATCTAAACATCGTCATTGCTCTTACTTCGCTTGAAAGGAAGAAGTCCCGCTTCTTCATCGAGTCTCCATGTCGGCTTGCTGCGTGAACCTAGCCTGAAAGGAATTCGAGCCTTATTCGCACTTTCGTGCGGACGCCGGAGCGGATAGGAGCAAAGGATGTCCACGGCATTTGGGATTCTGCTCGTTGTCCTCACCATTCTTGGGATGGAGGTCGTCGCTTACGTTGCGCACCGCTGGGTCATGCATGGGTTCGGCTGGTTTCTGCATGCGAGCCATCACCGTCCGCGCACCGGTAATTGGGAGCTAAACGACCTGTACGCCGTCATTTTCGCTCTACCGTCAATAACGCTGCTCTTGGGGGACGTTCAGTTCGGTTGGGCTGCGTGGACTGGCTGGGTAGGCGCCGGGATTGCTTGCTACGGCGCGATTTACTTCGGCTTTCACGACTTGATCGTGCACAAGCGACTCAAGCACCGCTACATCCCCAAATCCAGCTATATGAAGCGAATCATCCAGGCGCACCGCCTCCACCACGTTGTCGATACCAAGGTAGGCACGGTCAGTTTCGGCTTCCTGTGGGCGCCCAAGCCGGAAGATCTCAAGGCAGAGCTGAAGCGGCGCGGCCACGAAGGTGTTCGTGCGCCCGTAGGCACGTTTGGCCCCGTCAGACACAGTCCCCCCTGCTGATCCGCGCCAGTGCCCACACGGACACGACGGCTCTGCCGCCAGCAAATTGACCGCACGTCGGGCCAGTAACGGTCATGCCGACTGCGCATGCATGCCAGCAGCCACAAGGCGAGTTTGACGTTGCCAGCGTCTGGTTGCGCCGGCGTCCTAACGACGCTCACTCACCCAGTAATTGAATCGTGCGGGTTGCGGCCGTCGTCGGTCGTAACGTCGCTGTCTTGGCCGAAGCCAAGTAACGACGCCGGCAAGTGTCCGGCTTGGTGTCCGGAAAAACAATCTTGTTTGTACTGGCGTACTCGCATGAAGACCCAAACCAGTCGATGCGGGTTCGGACCGTGCGCGCCGCACAAGCATTTTAGTTGGGTTTCGGCCCGTGAGACCCTATAGCCACGGTATGGAAACTACCCCCGAAAGCAGCGGCGATACGCCGCGCGACAATACTCCCAACGCAAACGACTACGGCGCCGACCAGATCAAAGTGCTGAAAGGGCTCGACGCCGTTCGCAAACGTCCCGGTATGTACATCGGCGACACCGACGACGGATCGGGGTTGCACCATATGGTTTTCGAGGTCAGCGACAACGCGATCGACGAAGCGCTGGCAGGACATTGCGATCGGATTCTTATTCAGCTGAACCCGGACGGATCAGTATCGGTCGAGGACAACGGGCGTGGGATCCCGACTGGGATCCATAGCGAAGAGGGCGTTTCTGCGGCAGAGGTCATCATGACCCAGCTGCACGCAGGCGGGAAGTTCGAGAACACGTCGGACGAGAATGCTTACAAGGTTTCCGGGGGCCTCCACGGCGTCGGCGTTTCGGTGGTCAACGCGCTGAGCGAATGGCTCGATCTCACGATCTGGCGTAATGGCGAGGAGCATTATATGCGCTTTGCTTACGGCGATGCCGTCGCGCCACTCAAGGTTGTCGGTCCCGCTCCGGAGGGCAAAAAGGGCACGAGGGTCACGTTCTTCCCGTCGGCTGTGACCTTCAAGATCATGGAATTCGATTTCGAAAAGCTGGAACACCGCTACCGCGAGCTCGCCTTCCTCAATTCGGGCGTCCGCATCTTCCTTGCTGATGCGCGTCACGCTGAGCGGATTGAGCATGAACTTTACTACGAAGGCGGGATCGGGGCGTTCGTCAAATACCTGGACCGCGCCAAAACGCCGCTGTTTCCCGATCCCATCTCGGTCACAGGCCAGCGCGATGACATCGGTATCGACGTCGCGCTCGAATGGAACGACAGCTATTACGAAAACGT
>JAYVVA010000326.1:0-1736 GCA_043787435.1 Sphingomonadales bacterium
ACGACCGGCGCAGCCCTCAAGCCTGTCCGTGGCCGGTTAGCCCAGAGCTTCGGCCGGACTGGCCGAAGCGCGTCCATACCCATTTTGGTGGACAGGGCTGGATTCGAACCAGCGTACCCTTGCGAGAGCAGATTTACAGTCTGCCGCCTTTAACCACTCGGCCACCTGTCCACACACCTCAAGGCGTCGAGCCCTGTAGCGAGCGCGCGTCATTGGCGAAGCGGGCCTTGCCTGTCAATTGCGTGCAGGCGTAGGGGCCCATTAGAGGGAGACGTCATGCGCCGGGGCAATCGTACGAGTAGCCACAATGTCGGACGACCGCGCTTTTGGGGGCGCCATGCCGTCATCGCGGCGCTCGCCAATCCAGAGCGCGTCGTCCACAAGCTTTGGGGCACGCGCGAAGCGATCGGCAAACTGGAGCTTCCACCAGTATTGACCATTGTTTATGCCGATGTTGCGGACCTAGGCCGGATGGTGCCCCACGACGCACCCCATCAAGGACTCGTGATCGAGGTCGCGCCGCTGGAGGAGGTTTGGCTCGGTGATCTCATGGATCAGGGCGTGCATGACCGGCGTCCGCTGCTCGTTCTCGACTCGGTCACAGATCCTCACAATGTGGGCGCGGTACTGCGCTCGGCTGCGGCATTCAGTGCGCTGGGAATTGTGACCCAAGATCGCCATGCGCCCCCTGAATCAGGCGCCCTGGCCAAGTCAGCCTCGGGCGCACTCGAACTTGTTCCCTGGGTTCGCGTGGTGAACCTGTCGCGTGCGCTCGACGAGATCGCCGAAGCCGGATTTTGGCGGATCGGGCTTGCTGGCGAAACGCGTACGACATTGGCGCAAGCGCTCGGACCACAAAAGGTTGCGCTTGTGCTAGGCGCCGAAGGCGAGGGAATCCGTCAGAATGTCGCCGCGCATTGCGATGCGATCGCGCGGCTGCCAATCTCCCCGAAAGTCGAGAGCCTCAACGTATCGAACGCGGCAGCGATCGCGCTTTATGCAGCCGCTCAGGTGGGAGCCGGACCATGACCAGACGGTACTCGCTGCCGTTATACTTGCGACGCCGCTCGTTCTATGGGGCTGCGTGCTCATCCCAGAAAAATTCATCTCTAAGCTAATGATTAGCGCCGATGGCACGTTCTCCTTTGCTTGCAAGGGCGAAGTCGTAGCTATTGATCCATCCTCGGCGATGAAAGCTGCCGGGGAGAGCAGCCAAAGCAAGCCCACCGAGACAGACGCATCCAAAGTCGACGTCGCCAGACCCAGTGCTCAAAAGCCGGATGCCGCATGCCCGGAAGACGCCCACGCCAGTAATCGAGAAATCGCAGCGGCGCTGTCAAAGGAGGCAGGTTACAGACCCGTAGTCTTGAGGTGGTCCCGCTTGTTTGGACAGTTTGGCGTCTCTGCTAAGCTAATCTCTGGTTCTGATCATGCCGCCAGTTGAAGTGTTTTTGGGGATGGGGCTAGCCCCATCCCCGATTGTATTTCTGTTGCCCCATAGGCCTCGCCCGGGGTCTGCCCTGCAAGTCCTGAATGTTGGCGGTCAGCGTTATAATAGCCGATCCAGCGCGTCAGGCCGGTTCGCAGCTCCGAGCCGGTTTCGAACGCGTGGAGATAAACGCATTCGTATTTGAGGGACCGCTGTAAAGGCGAAGCTGGGGAACTGGCTGCCCTCGTCGGTGTTGAAGATGTCGGGGGTGTCGAAGCACGCCAGCGCTTCCTCCAACGCCGTCACG
>JAYVVA010000327.1:0-4633 GCA_043787435.1 Sphingomonadales bacterium
GTGAAGAACCAGATCGGGCCGCCTTCCTTGCCTTCAATCTGCGCCGTCATCGGTCGCGCGTGGCCATCATCACCTTCGGCGAGGCCCAGCATCATGGTGCGATCGGTCTTCAGCGCCTTCCAGAATTTCGATTTGATTTCGGCATTGTCTGCCATGTTTGATCTCCATCTCAACGACAAGGATTAACGGGTGGCAGGCGAGATGGTTGCGCCGAGGTAGTCGATATAACCGCACCGCGTACGGTGCAACCGCAGGACCGACGATGCTGGTTCTGTTGCCGTTCGTTCAGCGGATGAACGGACCGCTCAAACGCCGCGACCGTGGTACCGAGAGTACGGCCTGCGGTCAGGGCTGTGAGGACGACCCAAGCTCGTGGCGTGCTTACCGGGTCAAAGCCGTGGCCCGGTTCGGCACGCCTATCGACTGGATAGTTTAGAGAACCTCGAACAGCCCCGCAGCACCCTGGCCGCCCCCAATGCACATCGTAATCACAACGTACTTGGCACCACGACGCTTGCCTTCAATCAAGGCGTGGCCGGTCATGCGCGCGCCTGACATGCCATAGGGATGGCCGATCGAAATCGCGCCGCCGTTTACATTGAGCTTGTCCATGGGAATGCCGAGCTTGTCCGCGCAATAAAGGACTTGCACCGCAAAGGCTTCGTTCAGTTCCCAAAGATCGATATCGTCCATCTTGAGGCCATTGGCCTTGAGCAGCTTGGGGATCGCGAAGACGGGACCGATGCCCATTTCGTCAGGTTCGGTACCAGCAACCGCCATGCCGACATAGCGACCAAGAGGCGTCAGACCCTTCTTTGCCGCAAGCGACGCTTCCATCAACACCGAAGCCGATGCCCCGTCGCTGAGTTGCGACGCATTGCCTGCTGTAATGTTCATGTCGGGACCGAGCACGGGCTGAAGGCTCTTTAGGCCCGCGAGCGTGGTGTCGGCACGGTTGCCCTCGTCTTTTGCCAGTGTGACCGCCTTGTGGGTCACTTCTTTGGTTTCCTTGTTGACGACCGCCATGGTTGCCGTGACCGGGACGATTTCGTCATCAAACTTGCCGGCTGCTTGGGCTGCGGCCGTGCGCTGCTGCGACTGAAGTGCATATTCGTCCTGCCGGTCACGGCTGATGCCATAACGCTTGGCGACAATCTCAGCCGTCTGCAGCATCGGCATATAGATATTTGCGTGCAGCGCGAGCAGCTCGGAATCGGGCGCAACACGCATCTGCGGGGTCTGAACGAGCGATATGCTCTCGACGCCGCCACCGATGGCAACGTCCATGCCGTCTACAATAATTTGCTTGGCCGCTGTCGCAATTGCCATCAGTCCCGACGCGCATTGCCGATCCACCGACATACCCGCAACGCTGACAGGCAGACCTGCACGGAGCAATGCGGAGCGGGCGATGTTGCCGGCTTGATGCCCTTGTTGCAGCGCGGATCCAAACACGACGTCATCGACTTCGGCCCCGTCGAGCCCTGCGCGTTCAACGGCGGCCCTGATCGCATGGCCAGCCAGCGTCGGCGACGCCAGGTTGTTGAAAGCACCGCGATAGGCACGGCCGATGGGAGTGCGGGCGGTAGAAACGATAAGCGCGTCGCGCATTGGGATTCTCCTGTGGGCGTAAAGGTAGTTAAACGGGAATATGGGGCGTGCCGGGCTCGGGTCGAATGTCGAACGCGCCAACAATCAGGGCGACGCCTTGATAGAAGCCGACGAGTTGAACGATTTCTAGTTGCTGCTCCGTCGTGAAATGCGCGGCTAGGCGCTTATATTGTGTATTGCTGAGGCGGCGGTCGTCGATCAGGGCATCAACAGTTGCAACCAGTGCGGCATCGGGCACTCCCCATCCACCTTCGTCAGCGCCGAGCTTTGCCAAAGCATCCAGCTGATCGTCGTCGATCCCGCAGCGTTGCGCAAACAACGCGGCATGCATGCCCCATTCGTAGTCGGCACCGATCCGCGCCGCTGTTCGAAAGATGACCAATTCGCGTTCACGGATTGGCAGCGGTCCTTTGTCGAGCAACGAGCCGGCGGTAAATTTGTCCCACGCGCGCTGACTGGTCCCCACGATCCGGAACAGCATCGGCGCTTCGCCGTCCCGGGGCGTTAGCCGGTTGAGGGCGGGCGCAAGTGCCGCAGGATACGGTTGAGCAAGCGGCGTGATGCGCGTCATACGAAAAACTGACTGATCCATTCGGCGATCAGAGCGGGCTTATCCTCGCCTTCAATCTCGAGCGTATATTCAATTGTCTGCTGCCACTGCCCGGGTCGCTTCTCGTCGATCTCCAGCAGCTTGAAATGACCGCGCACGCGCTTCCCACTCCGGACAGGGCTAAGGAAGCGTGTCTTATTGCCTCCGTAGTTTACCCCCATTTTAACGCCATCCAACCGCGGCATGTCAGTCATCTGGGTCAGTGCGGGCATCAACGAAAGCGACAGGAAACCGTGCGCGATCGTCCCGCCGAACGGCGTCAGTTTCGCCTTTTCAACATCGACATGAATGAACTGATGATCGCCGGTTGCCTCGGCGAACTTGTCGATCATTGGCTGGTCTACGGTCAGCCAGTCGGAGACGCCGACGGTCGAGCCGACCAGAGCCTTCAGTTCTTCTGCGGTGACGACGGCCATGGTGCATTCCTCACTTAATTTTATTACAAGGCTCTCGAGTCCCGTTGGCGGCCATTACGGCGCGCCTAAAGCCCGAGTCAAAATTCATGGATGCCGTTACGTCCGATTTTGCCATTACGATGCGCGCGTTGCATCGCGCGCCCGAAGCTCGCGTCCTTTCGTCGTTGCTGGAGCGGGCCGCGCTGTCCGCCGCTCAACGCGAGCGGATCGTCATCCGGGCATCAGGCATGCTCGCCGACCTTCGAGCTGCGCAAAGCAGCGGTTGGGTGAACCAGTTCCTTCAAGAGTACCGGCTAAACACGTCGGAAGGGGTGGCACTGCTGTCGCTGGCCGAGGCGTTTCTGCGCGTGCCCGATCCCGAAACGGCGGATGCCCTGATCGCTGACAAATTGGGGAATGCAGATTGGAAGGCACATGCGGGTAAGTCAGCATCGGGCCTGGTTAATGTTGGCACCTGGGGGCTTGTAATTGGGCGTGCTCTGGTCAGTGAGAAAGAAGAAGCAGGCGTTCTGCGTCGGCTGATTGCGCGCGCGGGCGAGCCTTTCGTCCGGCAGGCAGTCGGCGCCGCGATGAGAATGATGGGCGAAATCTTTGTCATGGGTCGCACGATTGACGAGGCCACTAAACGAATGACGAGGCCCGAGAACAGGGGCTTTGCGGCCAGCTTCGACATGCTGGGAGAAGCAGCACGAACCTATCCCGACGGCCAGAGCTATTTCAAGTCCTATGTCGATGCGATCGCGGCTGTCGGCGCAAACCCGACAGCGGGACATTCAATCTCGGTCAAGTTGTCAGCGCTGCATCCCCGGTACGAAGTGGCCCATTGGGACACGTGCGTGCCGGCGCTTACCGAAATGCTCGAGGGGCTTGCTCTGCAGGCTGCGCATGCCGGCATCGCCTTGACGGTGGATGCCGAGGAATCCGAGCGGCTGGAAATGAGCCTGACGATCATCGAGAGCGTGGCAGGCTTGCCGGCATTGAGAGCTTGGGACGGTTTGGGCATGGCCGTTCAGGCATATGGCAAGCGCGCTCGATCGGTGATCGGCTGGGCGGATGATCTCGGCCAGCGTACCGGGCGGCGAATCGCCGCACGGCTGGTCAAAGGCGCATATTGGGATAGCGAGATCAAACGAACGCAAGAAACCGGTCTGGCCGACTATCCGGTTTTCACACGCAAGGCCGCGACCGATGTGTCGTACATGGCTGTGGTGCGCGACATGCTCGACTCGCGGCATATCTATCCGGCGTTCGCGACGCACAATGCGCTGACTGTGGCGACAATTCTCGAATGGGCCGGAAGTACACGCGATTTCGAATTCCAGCGACTGCATGGCATGGGCGAGGGCCTGTATGAGCGGCTCGTGCGTGAGGATGGCTACCATTGCCGCATTTATGCCCCGGTCGGTGGGCACCGCGATCTTTTAGCCTATCTCGTGCGCCGCTTGCTGGAGAACGGCGCAAATTCGAGCTTCGTGCATCAGCTCGCAGACGAAAATTTATCGGATGCCGATTTACTTGCCGATCCCGTCGCAAAGATCGCGGCAGCAGGGGGCGAGCCTCATCCAAACATTCCCTTGCCGCTTAGCTTGTTTGGCAAACGCAAAAACTCAAGCGGGATTGATCTTCAGGATCGCTGGATACTCGACGAAACGGTGCACGCTATCGGCAGTGTGGTCGTTGCGCCGCAAGACGACGCGACCACTCCAAGACGCGACGACGCCACGGCGGCCGTTCGTGCGGCAACAAACGGCTTTGTCGACTGGAGCGGGCGCTCGTTGGAGTCGCGTTGCGCGGCAATCGAGAGGTTGGGCGATTCGCTCGAAACGAACCGCGACGAACTGATGGCGATCCTGATCATAGAGGCGAGGAAGACTCTCTCCGACGCGCTGGGCGAGATACGCGAAGCGGTGGATTTTTGTCGATATTATGCAGCGCAGGCGCGCGACGGACTCAAGCCAATCGAACTTCCGGGTCCGACTGGCGAACGCAACGTCCT
>JAYVVA010000328.1:0-2930 GCA_043787435.1 Sphingomonadales bacterium
GGGTCAGTCGCTGGCAGCGGCACGCCATCGATGCTGACGACCCCAGACGCAGGGTCGTAAAACCGTTGGATCAGCTGGAACAGCGTCGTCTTGCCTGCCCCCGACGGCCCGACCACTGCAACCGTCTCACCAGGCTCGATGTCAAGTGTGAAGTCGGTCAGAGCGCTGACATCGGGACGGGTTGGATAATGGAAGACGACATGATCGAAGGTCACCCGTCCGCGGGCGGGTTCTGGCATCGCGATCGGGTTTGGGGGCGCCGCAATGCCTGGCTGTTCAGTGAGCAGTTCACCCAACCGACCAGCGGCGCCTGCACCGCGTAACAAGTCCCCGTAGACTTCGGCGAGCGCGCCAAATGACCCGGCGACAAGGCCGCCGTACAGCACGAACGCCGCAATTGTCCCCCCGGTGATGTTACCGGCCTTCACATCGAGTGCGCCCTGCCAGATAACCGCTGTGATCGACGAAAAGACAAGCAGGATGATGATCGCCGTCATCACCGCGCGCAGGGCAATTCGCCGTCGTGCCGTACCAAAAACATTTTCAACGGCACCGACGAAACGACTTGCCTCGCGACCTTCCTGGCCAAAGGCCTGGACGATTTTCATTGCGCCGAGCACTTCATCAACCATTGCGCCGACATCGGCGACTCGATCCTGGCTGCTCCGCGACACCGAGCGGACCCGCCGTCCCAGCACGATGATCGGAACTAGGATCGCTGGAATTGCGAACAGCATCAAGCCGGCGAGCTTTGGCGACAAATAAAGCAGGACGCCGATACCGCCCACCGCCATCACGACGTTTCGAAGTGCGACTGAAATCGTAGTCCCGACAACCTGCTCGATAATCGTCGTATCGGCAGTCAGGCGCGAAGCGATTTCGGAAGGGCGGTTTTCCTCAAAGAAACTGGGGGACAGCCGCATGAGATTGGCCTGCACGGCAATGCGCAGGTCGGCTACGACCCGCTCACCAAGCCATGAGACAAAGTAAAATCGCATGGCGGTCGCGATCGCCATCACGAGCACCAGCAATAACAAATACTGAAACCAGCGTGCAATATCGCCTGATCCGCTTCCGAAACCCCGATCGATAATTAGCTTGAAACTATACGGCACACCCAACGTCGAAGAGGCTGCCAGCAGCAAAGCGATTGCCGCCAGACCAATCTGCACAGGATAGTTGCAAGCGATCCGCCAGATCATCAACAGGTTGCCGATCTTTCGGCTTGGCGGGGCTACGTCGTTACTTGGTTCGGGCATAAAGCCGGGTCTAGCAGCGTTCCGGATCCGTCTCAATCCGCAACGCGGCTCTACAAATTGTGCGTTGCACAATTTCGGTGATACGAGGTAAACTGCGTGCCGAGGGATGACATGACGATGCTCTACAACACCTACGAAATGCAACGGAATTGGTTGGCAGGCGCGTCGGCGGTGGCGGGCTTGACCGCGGAAATGCTGCAAAGTCCTGCAAACCCCTTTGCTTCTATGGGCGGGTCCGTGATGGCTTCCGCGCTCGAAGTGTTCGCGCACGCCTCTGCGCCGCGCGGCAAGCCGGCCTTCGGCCTGACGTCGACTCTCGTCGATGGCAGGCAAGTGGCAGTTCATGAAGAAATCGTGTTCCAAAAGCCGTTCGGTCAGCTCAAGCGCTTCGCAAAAGTTGGCGTCGAGGACGCGCCGCGTTTGTTGATCGTTGCGCCGATGTCAGGCCATTTCGCTACGCTGCTTCGCGGTACGGTCGAACGGATGCTTCCGAAACATGACGTGTATATTACCGACTGGCGCGATGCCCGTCAGGTTCCGTTGTCGGCGGGCCGTTTCGACCTCGATGATTATATTGATTATCTTTCGGAATTCCTCGATCATATCGGCCCGGGTGCACACATGCTCGCTGTGTGCCAGCCGTCGGTTCCCTGCTATGCGCTGGCGTCTATCATGTCGGCCGAGATGAACCCCAACCGCCCGCGGACATTGACGATGATGGGCGGTCCCATTGACACGCGTGAAGCTCCCACTGCCGTCAACGACGTCGCGACCGAGCGGCCACATGCCTGGTTTCAGCAGAACGCGATTCAAACCGTGCCCTATCTGTATGCTGGGTCCGGGCGACGGGTTTATCCCGGCTTCCTGCAACTAACCGGGTTTTTATCGATGAATTTGGGCAGCCACATGGAAAGCCATTTCGCGATGTTCAAAGACCTCGTGAAGGGCGACGATGATGCCGCGGACTCGACCAAGGCATTCTATGACGAGTATCGCGCCGTATGCGACATGACGGCAGAATTTTACCTCCAGACCATCGAGACGGTTTTTCAAAACCACTCTCTACCCAAGGGCGAGATGATACACCGGGGGACGAGGGTCGACCCCACTGCAGTCACCGACATCGCGATTCTCGCCGTTGAGGGTGGGCGCGACGATATTTCTGGGCTTGGCCAAACCAAGGCAGCGCTGAATATTTCTACCAACCTGCCCGATGCGATGAAGAAATATCATATTGCACCGGGCGCGGGCCATTACGGCATCTTCAACGGAAGCGAATGGCGCAATAAGATTGCTCCGGTCGTTGAGGATTGGATCGCATTACATAATTGACGTGGTCAGCGCTCAGAGCGCTACTTCGGCAACTTTGTCTATATAGTCCTGCTTCGGATCGATGCCGATCAACATTTTGATGCCCGCAACGATACTCGACGCATCGATCCAGATTTGTGCCTGCTCGGGGTCAAGACGAATGAGCGCGATCTTGGGATCGGTTTTACCTTGATACCATGCGGCGATGAAGGGGTTCCACAAACGGTCGATGATCGCGCCGTCCTGCGTAGTTGACAGGTTACCGTGCACAGTCGCCCAAACATCATGTCCTTTGGACACGAAATGCGCGAGGGCCCGGCTATGCGGCCCAATCTGCCCATAAAGTGCATTGTCCACCGA
>JAYVVA010000329.1:0-1553 GCA_043787435.1 Sphingomonadales bacterium
CCGTCGGGCAAACAGCGGGTAATCCTTCCCGCCTCGATTTCGGTCACGATTACGCTGGCGTCGGCGCACGCAACGGGTCCCTCGGGAAAGCGCAGGCCCGTCGTCATCGTTATCCAATCGCTCATCCCAAGTCTCCGTTTTGATTGTTTGCATGCACGCTAACACGTCTTACATCCGCGTCTCGCCAATAAAGGATCGTGCATGTCTTATCACACCGCTGACCTCGCCTTGTTCGTTGATGGCAGCTGGCGGATCGGTGAGGGGCGCGACGCCCATGCGGTCGTAAACCCCGCGACCGGCGGTACGATTGCCGAACTGCCTCTCGCGAGTGCCGCTGATCTCGATGAGGCGCTCGCCGCCGCGGACAGGGGCTTCAAACTATGGCGCGCAACCGATGTCGAAGTACGCAGCGCCGTCTTGCACAAGACAGCGACCCTGTTGCGAGAGCGCGCCGAGGAAATCGCAACGACGCTCACCATCGAGCAGGGCAAGCCCATCGCCGAAGCACGCGGCGAGATCGCCGGGTCGGCGCAGATGTTTGACTGGTACGCCGAGGAAGCCAAACGCAATTACGGTCGCGTCCTTGTGCGTCCGACTGGACAACGCGCCATCGTCATCAAGCAGGCTGTGGGCCCAGTCGCTGCCTTTAGTCCGTGGAATTTCCCGGTCTATCTCATGTCAAAAAAACTTGCCCCTGCGCTCGCCGCTGGTTGTTCTGTGATCGCCAAGCCGCCGGAGGAAACGCCCGGTTGCACAAGCGCTGTCATCCGGTGTCTCGTCGATGCGGGCTTGCCTGCTGGCGTGTGCCAGATGGTCTTTGGCGTACCCGACACGATCAGCCGTCATCTCATCGCGTCACCGGTGATCCGCAAGCTCAGCTTCACGGGCTCGGTGCCAGTGGGGCGTCACCTGGCGCGGCTTGCCGCGGACGGCATGAAGCGCGTGACGATGGAACTTGGCGGTCACGCGCCTGTGCTCATTTTTGACGATTGTGATCTCGAAAAGACGCTCGACATGGTTGTGCCGCAAAAATTTCGGAACGCTGGCCAGGTATGTGTTTCGCCGACCCGCTTCTACGTTCAGTCAAGTATTTACGACGCTTTCCTTGATGGATTTGCCAAACGTACTGCCAAGCTGAGGACCGGCAGCGGTCTCGATATGGCAACCGATATGGGCCCCCTGGCCAACGTTCGCCGCCCCGCCGCGATCAGCGCGCTGATCGCGGATGCAAAGGCCAAGGGCGCGCGCGTTCTGGCTGGCGGTCAACGCGGCGACGGTGGATTTTTCTTTCAGCCGACGTTGCTGGCCGACGTTTCCGATGCGGCCGACATCATGTCGAACGAACCGTTCGGCCCTGTCGCTGTTACTGCCCGGTTCGAAAATTTCGACGATGCGATTGAAAAGGCAAACCGGCTGCCTTTCGGCCTCGCGGCGTTTGCTTTCACTCAAAACGGCCGTCGCGCGAATTTACTCGGCGATGCGATCGAAAGCGGAATGGTGGGCATTAACACATTCGCGATTTCCAGCCCGGATGCGCCTTTCGGCGGTATCAA
>JAYVVA010000330.1:0-6460 GCA_043787435.1 Sphingomonadales bacterium
CACATCACATGACAACATCATCGATCATTGCTGTGAGGCCTGGAACAAGCTCATCGATCAGCCTTGGCGCATTATGACCATCGGGCGTCGCAAATGGGCTCATGCGTCATAATCAATGTAGGTTGGTATTAGCCCCCAGGGCGCAGCGACTTCAGCAAGCCGGTAATCGACTTTTTAGAACGGCACGAGCTTATGGGTCGTGCGTCGGTGAAGTTTCGACAACGGATCATATTCATGGCGATGAGGAACGACAGGATTGTGCAGGTAGCGAAGCAGGCCGGACAAATAGAGTCTTATCACGACTTTCGGCGTGAAAATATTGCCACGGCTCAGAGGCACATTGAGGACGCTTCCGTGATGGCGCAACGAAGCCGCAAACAAGTTGTGGGCGACGAGTTGGACTGAGTTTGCGCGTTGGGTAACTCGCACGGTCAGGGCTTCAACAACTCAACGGTGCCGACCTCACAATATCGAAGACTGGCCTCAGTTTATTATACCAAACAAAGCTTCGGTGTTCGCCCCTTCTGCTTATCTGCCTACTTATCGAAGTCTGGTAAACTCCCTACGTAGAAACCGCCTCGTGCGATATTTGCGCTCAATTTGCCATATCGCAACGCAGGCCTGTTGATGTCGGTCTAGACGGGCGTTGTTCGCAGTAGGCGGACACCACCAAAATTCAGGGGGCCGATTTTGGCCAGTTGAATTTACAACAGGAAGTAGCGCCATGATCAACAAGGCAGCGCTCTGCGCAACAACACTCTCACTGGCTCTGGTTTTTGCCAGTCCCGCCTTTGCGGACACGGGTAATGGAAACGGCAGTTACAACACTGTTGGACGAGATCTCTCGAGCACAGTGACCAACAACCTGACAAAAAACAGTCAGGAAAACGACAACAGTCAGCACACCAAGATGGTCACGGATTCGTATAACACGCCCATCTCGCTGTCGGGCATTTCGCTGACGCATTCCGAGACGACACTGACTGCTGATCAGGAGCTGTCTGCTGAGATTACCAACAAAGGCGATATGAACTTTGATGGTGGTAATGCTGGCGACGCTGCTGCTGATGCAGCAAAAGGCGGTAATGGCGGCAGCGGCAGCAGCGGCACCAGCTCAGGCGGCAACGGTGGCAACGGCTCAGCGGCCGCAGCATCCGGTGGAAATGGAACGGCTAATTATGCAAGTGGAAGCAACTCCGTCAGCGGCGCTGCCTACGCTGCCTATTCGGGCATTCTGAACCAGGGCTGGAACACGGGCATTAATGCCCAGTCACAGGCTGCCACCAACATTGCTGCTTTGGGCACCGTAACTTTTGCGACGCATTAATAGCAGCAGCTCTAAAAAATGGGTTGGTGGCTGGATGCTTGCGTTCCTTCAAGGGCGTTCAGTCACCAATACCGTTGTGCTAATTGGAGTGGGTTTGATGAACCGTTTCATTTTTACAGCCGCGGTCGCGGGGCTTTGCCTTGCCTTTGCGCCAACGAGTTCCAGGGCCGAAGTGTCGGCCAATCCGCCAGTCGCTGTCAGCTCGCTGGTATCGGTCGCCCAACCCGTCAATTCGGTTGATGTCCCCTCTTTGGTTGATAGCGATCTCGACCAGGAACGTGGTGGGCAGGCTATCATTGTCAGCAATCAGTCGCTTACGGCGATCAGCCAGGGCAGCGTCTTGAATGGCAGCTTTCAGGCAGGCGCAGTTTCCATCTCGGATAATGCTTTCTCGAACTTCAACGGGATTGGCAACATAATGATCAACACCGGTGCCCTGAACAATCTTCAGTCGGGCATGAATGTTACGATCAATATTTCGAACTGACATTTCCAACTGAGATTGCCAACCGACATTGCCAACTGACTTCTGCGGTCATCCCGAGGTAATTATGTTGACGCGACGCCTTTTTTTACATTTGTTCAACCAACAGGCCTGGCGTCTATATCGCCTTGTTCTTGTGGAGGTGACGGCAGCGATCCTCGCTTCAACACCGGCTTATGCTGATGTTCATCTGGGGCCCGAAGCCATTGGCTCTAATTATTCTGTTCGTGTGATGAGTTGGTGGGACATTCCCTTCCGAACAATTGTTCGCCAACGCTATGATTTCAGTTGCGGGTCAGCGGCCGTAGCGACGTTGCTCACTCATCAATACGGCCTAAAGACAGCTGAGAACGAGCCGTTCATGGCGATGTGGAATGCTGGCGACCGTAAAACCATTCGAAAAGCCGGTTTTTCGATGCTCGATATGAAAACCTACCTCATTAGCCGCGGTTTCAAGACCGAAGGTTTCAGAATGCCGATCGGTGATTTTAGGAAGCTGACTCAGCCGTCGATCGTTTTGCTGAATCTTAATGGCTATCGTCATTTTGTCGTCGTCAAGGGCGTGCGTGGCGATACCGTTCTGGTCGGCGATCCGATGCGCGGCCTGACAAAATATAGGATCGAAGATTTTGCCAAGGTCTGGAACGGCATTGTGCTAACCATCACTTACGCGCCCGACCGACAGCAGGGCAGATATAATTTGGCTTATGACTGGGACCCTTGGTCGAAGTCGCCTCTTTCATCTTTTGCCAGGAATGCTTCGATCAACGATCTGACGGCATATCTGGCGCCTCAGTATCAGATCACGCCCAATTCAGCGCTGGGCGTTCAAATTCCCATCGCTCCCTAGAGGTCGGCATTCGTCATGAAACATTATTTTTTGCTTTTTGCCCCAGCGTTCTTTTTTATAGGTTCAGTGCCAGCCGTTGTCTTGGCTGATGCGCTGGGAAATGCAGCTCCCGTCAGCGATGAGGTTCTTGCTGATCAGCGCGGAGGATTTTCCTGGGATGGCGCCGACATAACGATAGGCGCTGATGTCAGAACCGTTATTAATGGCGCCCTGGCGCTGGAAACGACGCTGAATATGAGTGCTGCCGGCATCTCGAGCACCAAATTTGTATCGTCGACGCTGACGCTTGCTGATGCTGCTGCGCTTCAGGCCAATCTGAGGCTGCCAGTTTCGGCGTTTGGCGGCAGTCCGGTTTATCTTACTAACGGCGGCCAGACTGCCGTTGTGCAGCGCGCTGACAACAACCTTTCAAATGTCATCGTCAATACCGCGAGCGGCACGTCGATTGCCCAGCAGATCGATGTTTCGGTAAATCTTGCTAGTTACCAGGCGTTCAGAGCAGGGGTTGCTAGCTCTGCGTTAGCGAGTTCGTTGTCCGCAGCGATTGCGGCGGCAACTGCAGCATCACTTGGCAAATAGCCCGTTTTCATATTCGGAGCTTTTGCCGTTTAATTTGCCGTCGCATAATGTTTGCATGTTTCGCAGTTTTAAAATGTAAGCGGGAGCCGCAGTGTCACAGTGACGTTGGGCGCATCGGCAGTCACACCGAATGCGAAGCCGAAATTGACCGACTGGCGCTCGTTGAGCACGTAGGACGTGCCGAAGTTGAAGATCCCGACCTGCAATGCCTTTGAGCGTTGATGTGTGCCGCCGATCTCGGTCTCCGTTGGAAAAATATAACTGTGGTTATAGCCGAGTGAAAACGAAAAGCGCGGGTTGAGGGCAAAGCCGAAGCCGAGATTGGCAGTGATGGCACCGCCTGGGTGAACATGGCCAATCAGCGCTCCAGCGATCGTTTTGTTGACGTTTCTTGGAATATTCCAAAGATAGCTGATCCCGCCGTAAATGACCGCAGGGTCGGAAGGGAGAAGAAAATTCACGCCGGGTTGTAGTCCCCAGAACCCGGAGCCCGTCGCCAAGCCTGTTGCGACACCAAACTCGTCATAACCCACATCAAATGGCCCGATGCCGGTGTGTGACTTGAGCCGGAGACTTCCAACGAAGATCGGATCCTGGGGCCCTTTGGGTTCGTTCAGCTGATAACGGACCGCCACTTCGGCATCGCCCAGATAATATTCGTGGAGATTGATCTCGCGAACAATGCCTTCGTTGCGCTGTTGGACAACCTGGATATTGTCGCGCCGGTAGAGAACTGGCACGCGCGCCTCGATCTCCAGCCGGTTGGTCAAGCCGTGGCGCAGGGTAATGGCACCCTCAATGGTGTCGCGTTTAGCTGTCGACGCTTCGATCAGCCCCAGCTGCAGGCCGGGCACGAGTTCGATACCGCGAAAGACAAGCCGGTTGGCGGAGGACCCGGTATAGGTGAATGACGATTCGAGCACCGAACGCCCACGCGGTGTCAGCACGCCTTGCCCTTCGGGAATTGCTTGCTCCCGCGCCTGAAGCTGGCGTTCCTTGGGCGGTGCTTCGCCAACGGCCTGGTCGGGTTGTGTTTGGACTGGGGCACTTTGCATGGCCATTCCGATGCCAGGTGAAATGCTATTACCCGTCCCATTCGCTGCATCCTGTGGAGCACCGGCGCCGCGCATGGCAGCCAATGCCCGTTCGTTGCTCAGCTGCTCAGTCAGTTTGGTAATCTGGTCTTGCTGGCTGGCCGTCCGCGCTGCCTCAGCAGTGAGTTGCTTTCGCTGTTCGGCTAATTCGACTTCGATCTGCTGCAGCTTGTCGAGGATGGCATCGGGCCGGATATCTTTGGCTGAGTTTTGGGTATTGCCGGTTTGCCGGCTTGGCGGTTCTGCCATCAACTTGTCGGTTTTTGGGTTCTGAACCTCCGACGCTGCCTTGACCGTTGGCCGCGTGTCGATTGCCGGGTCTGTGTCGAGCGCCCCTGTTTCCGCAAAAGCGATGCCGGGTGCTACAAGGAGAACGATGGCAGCCGAACAGGCGATCGTCCATATCGGCGTGCGAAGATCAAAGTTTGCAATTGCATCGATCTTTTGTCTTGCCGCAGTTATCGTCGCAGCCGGCAGGCTTTTGACTAGAGGAGGGTATTGCTGCGTCTTGCCAAGCAGCGCAGTCGAAATCGGCGGTGACTTCTCGGTATTGGGCTCGCCGGCCAGGCGGTGCAGCTTGACGGGATCGAGGATCGTAACGAACTGGCGGCCTTTGAGACAAATCACATGCTGACGCCTTAGCTCGGCAAAACAGCGGCTGACGGTATGAATGGTAAGGCCCAGGTGATCGGCGATGTCGATCCGTAGCATTGGCAGTTCGAAACGGTCATGAACCTTGCTGCGTTTCGAGATTGCTAGCAGAAAGGCTGCGACACGTTCGGTCGCCAGCCGGTGGCCGAGCAAAAAGAGATTGTGCTGCGACCCTTCGAGCGCGCGTTCGAGGAATTCAGTTTTTTCCACAGTGTCGGGGGTTTGGTCGATAGGCTGTTTGTGCTGGTGGGAGCATAGCTTGCGGAGCACGACATCGGTTACGGTTTCGGCAGTGGCAGCATATCTTGTGTGCTCGAGGCCGAAGACATCGTTTTCAAAATAGAACCCGGTCAGCTGCCTGTGCCCATCGAAATAGAATCGGCATGTCCGGACGGTCCCGCTTAGGACTTCAAAACAGTGAATGGCAGGGTCGCTCTGCAGATAGACGATATCGCCTTTTTGCATTTCGACGATGGTTGACTCGGCAATATGTTTGCACACTGAGTCGCTACCTGATGATGAATACATCCCCCTGTCCCTCACAATATTTTGCAATAAATTCACTGATTAAGTTCAATAATGGACCAGCAAATCATTTCTATTGTTAGGTTTACCGTAATATCTCTGTGGGCAATGTACGTAAGTAAATTGCTCATGTATTTTTACGTAGGCGCTTTTGAGCTTGTTATGAGCCAGCATCTCGCTCGATTTGTTTGAACCGACCCGCACGATTGCTAAGTGGAGTGTCAACCGGTAATCATGCCACCGCAAGAACTGGCTGGTTGAATCAGGCCTGTGCTGGGTCTGTCGGTCAAGCGAGGAGTGCGACCGGGAAGCGCGTCGGGTCGCCCGTGCTCTACTTTACGCGCGCACTCGCTGAGGGACGGATTGACCACCTCGTCGTCCGTGAACAACGCGTCAGCGGCGACGGCCGAGCTCACGGCAGAGATCTGGTGGTGATGGTTACGGACTGTTCCCCGTCAGCATTTATGAGACAGATTTAGGGCATTGAGCAGAGGAGGATTTTGGTTTCATCGTAGTGGCGAAGGAACGAAGATTAGACCAAAATCCTCTACCCAAAAATCGCCCGGTGAACGGGTGGTGCAGGACATTCGCCGCGCCACGCGCAAGCATTACTCGGCTGAGGACAAGATCTGGATCGTGCTCGACGGCCTGCGCGGCGAGGACAGCATCGCCGAGCTGTGCCGCCGTGAAGGAATTGCGCAAAGCCTGTATTACGTGTGGTCGAAGGAGTTCCTCGAAGCCGGCAAGCGCCGCTTGGCGGGCGACACGGCGCTTAAGGAGGTCGTCGCCGAACAGGCGCTCGAGCTTGCCCGGCCGATGTTGGCCTGACCTTCCCGGTCGCCAAGACCGGCAGGCGCCGCCAGTACCACATGCCCGACCGACCACCGGTGTCGACTGAGGCGATGCTGTCCGGCGAGAGATGGCGCAAGATCAGCTGGCGGCGCGGCACC
>JAYVVA010000331.1:0-3223 GCA_043787435.1 Sphingomonadales bacterium
TCGACGGTGGACTTGAACTCCATTCCGGGCGCTTCTGTTGAGCGGATTGAAATACTACAGTCAGGTCAGTCGCCTCTGTATGGATCGGATGCGCTCGCCGGCGTAGTCAACATCATCACAAAAGCCTCGCAGGACGGCCTGCGCGCATCGGCGCAGTTCGGCACTTTCCGGCAGGGCGACGGCCACACGCAGGATTACAGTGCCAGCTACGGGATCAAGGGCGACACGACGAATATCGTATTTGGCGTGAGCTACGTAAAGCAAGAAGCGGTCCGGACGAGTGACCGGCCGGGATCACAGTTCCCAAATCCGGGGCAGACCAGCTGCACTGACCCGGTTGGGGGATGCAGCAGTGCAACGCTTAACGGATTTTATGCGGTTCTCGGTCAACCGACGCTGACGCTGAAGGCGCCTGTCGCCGCCCGCCCGCGCTACGACTCGCTAAACCCGACTGGCCCTAATAGCGATTTCAAAGATTTTACGACGGCCGACCGGTTCAATTTTGCACCATTCAACTATTTCGAGACGCCGTCTGAGCGACTTGGCCTGTACTTCAGCGCAAAGCAGGAACTCGCCTCGAATATCAATTTTCGGGTGAAGGCCTTTTACAACACGCGCAGTTCGCAGAACCAAGCCGCGTATCTGCCCCTGTTTATCGGCCCTGATGCTGGCAACGGCAATCTGCTCGACACAATCTCTATCGACGTGACCAATCCGTACAATCCCTTCGGAGTCACCCTGTCAGCAGGTGGCGCCGGCAACCCGCCTGCTAACTATTCTACGGTGCGGCGTCGCCTCATTGAGGCAGGCCAGCGCACCTATTCGCAAAAGGTCGACACGATGTCGCTTAGCGGCGGGTTTGACGGCAATTTCATGCTCGGGTCACACAAATGGTATTGGGATGCGACGGCGGGGATCGGCTATAATGACGCACACCAGACATTCACCGGGAATATCAATGCGGCCAAGCTCGCCCAGGCGCTCGGTCCGGTGTCGGCATGCACCGGGCCGTGCGTGCCATTTAACCTCTTTGGCGGCCAGGGCTCGGTAACGCCGGCGATGCTTGCTTTCGTCGGCTTCGACGAAAAGGACCGCAGCTCGCAGACAATGAACGATTTCACCGTGAATTTGAGCGGCGAGTTGTTCGATTTACCTGCTGGCGCAGTCGGGCTCGCTGTCGGATATGAACACCGCTATCAGCGCGGCTCGTTTGATCCCGACCCCATCATCGTCGCTGGACTCGGTGCCGATATTCCCGCCCAGCCTGCCAGTGGATCGTACAAGTCTGACGAATTTTATGCCGAGGTTCGCGTCCCGCTGTTGAAAGACACACCATTCTTCAAGCTGGTGGAAGTCGATGGAGCAGTACGCCACTCCAACTATTCTACGAGTGGAAGCAACACGACGTTCACAGGCAGTGGATTGTGGAAGCCGGTCGCAGACCTGCTTTTTCGCGGTTCCTATGCCGAAGGGTTCCGGGCTCCAAGCATCGGGGAGCTGTTTGGTGCGCAATCGCGCTCGGACGCGCCAATCAACGACCCTTGCACAAACGTTCCTACATCGCCGTATCAGTCGTCTGCAACGGTACGGGCAAACTGTACCGCGAACGGCGTTCCCGCCAATGGCAGTTATCAAGAGCCGCTTGGCGGACAACTGGGCGTGCTGACGGGGGGAAACGCAGCACTCAAACCCGAAACGTCGCGCACATGGTTGTTCGGCGGTGTCTATTCGCCAAGCTGGGCACGCTCCAGCGGCTTTGCCAGCCAGTTGAGCGTCGAGGCAAACTACTATGACATCAAGGTCGCCAATGCGATCGCCCCGGTTGACGCCCAGTTGACCCTCAGCCGCTGTGCGAACAGCGGCGACGCGTTGAGCTGCGCTGCAATCACACGCACACCGAGCGGCTTGATCTCGCGCATTAACGCGCAATTGCAGAACATTGGGAGCATTCGCACGCGCGGTATCGACGTGACGCTCAACTATAAAACACCCAAAAGTTCGATGGGGGTGTTCGGGCTGAGCCTAAACGGCAATTACCTTCTAAAGTATACCGAAACGTTCCCGGCACAGATCGGGTTTACTTCAACTGACTACCGGGGAACGACGCGCGGCTTCCCCGATCAGTCTTATCCCAAGTGGAAGATGACGGGCATCATCGACTGGAATCTCGGCAACTATTCGGCGTCGTTCACCGGACGCTATATCGATGGCGTCGTTGAAAGCAGTGGCAATCAGCTCGCAAGCCGTTTTTACAGTGATGTCCAGGTTACCTTTGGGCTACCCGGAATGCACGATCGAGCGGCGCTCACCCTTGGGGTCAACAATGTGTTCAACCAGGATCCACCGCCGTGCTTCACCTGCACGGGGCCAAATTTCGACCCGACAACCTACGACGTTCCGGGCCAGTTCGGTTATATCCGTCTCACCTACAAGATGTAGCCTGGGCCTTCAGTGATTGTGCTGGCTGCCCGTGCATCAGCCAGTCGAGGCGGGCGTCGCAACGACGTCCGCTGATCGGGGTGTGCCGGGTCCGGCCTCGATATGGGAAGTCGAGGCCCTTTGGAGCGTCTTGGTTGATCTGCTGGCCGCCGTGTCAAGCGTAAGCCGCTTGTTTGTCAGGTTTTCGGACAACCAACCTTCCAATGCGCCGCGACGGCATCGCATCCAGGCTGTTTTTCGGCACCCCTCCCCGAAGGGCGAGTGTGGACTTTCGGGCTTTCACCGCTCGATCGAGCTGGCGGAACGGGTTGACGCCCACGCGGCAGCCTTTTAGGGGCGACGGTGGGCCACGCGGCCCCAACGCCGCGCTGCTCTCTGTAAGGAGAGAATACATGACCGAGTTATCCCGTCCCGACGCCCGACCTGCGCGTCCTCACTTCAGCTCTGGACCTTGCGCAAAGCCGCCAGGCTGGGACGCGTCGCGTCTGGCGACGGCGTCGCTGGGCCGTTCGCACCGCTCCAAAATTGGCAAGGCGCGGTTGCAACACGCGATTGACCTGACCCGTGAAGTGCTTGGCGTGCCCGATACCCATCGCATCGGTATCGTCGCGGCGTCGGATACCGGCGCCTATGAAATGGCGATGTGGACGATGCTCGGCGCCAAGCCTGTCACGACCATTGCCTGGGAAAGTTTCGGCGAAGGTTGGGTGACGGATGCAGTCAAGCAGTTGAAACTGGATCCAACGATCATCCGCGCCGACTACGGCGAGCTGCCTGATCTCGG
>JAYVVA010000332.1:0-5839 GCA_043787435.1 Sphingomonadales bacterium
TGGCTCATGAGTTTCCCGCTTTCGGCGCGAGCGAAACCTATCGTCGGCAAACTCTCACCTGATTTCACGATCACGCTCGTCGATAAGAGCAAGGTCGATTTTGCAACCTTGAAGGGCCAGGTCGTTATCATCAACTTTTGGGCAACCTGGTGCGTCCCGTGTCGGACTGAACTGCCACTGCTTGATGGGTTTTACCGAACGCTTGCACCTCATGGGCTCAGAGTTTTTGCGATTACCACTGAGGATTCCGCTCCGATCTACCAGCTGAAAAAGCTGTTTGATGCGCTTGCGATCTCGCCGGGTCGGCACATCACTGGTGGCTACGAGATAATGACCGGCGTGCCGACGAACTACGTCATCGATCGGAAGGGAACGGTTCGTTACGCGAAAGCTGGCGCGTTCGACCTTGAAGACCTGAACTCGGTGATCATCCCGCTACTGAACGAATCAGCAAGCTAGTGCCTTCTGGAGATCGGGCAGGGATATTAAACCAACTCGTCCTTTGGGCCGCTAGCCTAGGTCGTCCTCAGCAGGTTACGTTCCCATTTGGCAGCGCTGCATGAACCTGACCCACGTCGTGCGCGACGACGCATTCATTGCCACCGCCATGGTGTAGCCAGTGGTGAACAACGACATCATCACACTTTTGCTAACCGCCTGAATTTGCTTATCGCTCTTGTGCAGGCGAATGGTGAGGTCCCAACCACCGGCGGGATTCTTGACGGCCTCCGCAGGCATGAATTGAGGATCACCCTTGCCAGCGTACAAAGCCATCATGGCTGCGCCTTCCGGCATTGCTGCCTGTGCGTCGTCTCCGACAGGCTTGCCTGTCTTCAAATCCGTGTTGGCTACCATTGCTAAGCACGCCGTGCCGCATTCGTGTCACAGTGCCCTCTGGCAGAGCCAACGGGAGGCAAACCGATCAAGGCGATTGCGCGGGATCTGAAGCTGTCGCGCGAGTCGGCACGCAACGCGATCCCGGCACCTGAGGAAAAGTGCCGATTACAACTCGGCATAACGACAAAATATTAAGGCGCTTTGCAATCGGGCGGCACCGGATGGTAACGGCTGTGCCGAGTCCGCCACGCCGTTCGATGGTGCGGCCGAAGATACGATCGAAATGTATTGCCGCACCGCTTGCCAGTTGCTGCCGCGGTCGCTCCCCTCAGCGTGAGCGACCCCGTCCGGCCACCGGCCATAACGCCTGCAATGTGTTGCCGGCGACGACGTGATAGGTGTCGTAAAGGTTCACCGTCGGGTCGCAATGCGGCGCTACCAACGTCACCACTTCGGACAGACCGGGCGCATTCCCTTCAGGGCAGACCAGCGCGCCATGTTCGTCGCCCATGAAGAAATACTTCGCGCCTTCTGGTGCGCCGGCCAGCACCAACGGCGGTTCGGCATCGGTGGAAAATGCTTTGAAGCCGGCATCGAGCGTCACCATGCCGGCGGCATTGTTGCTGACGACACGCGCATCGATCATCAGCGACGTTTCGAACGGCGACGGCCCTTCGGTGGTCAGCGCGCAGGCCAGATACTGGCTGTCCATGAACACATAGGATCCGACTTGGAGCTCGGTGAACAGGTCAAGCCCGGCGTCGATGCGATGAGTTCCGGTGCCACCACCGGTGACGATCGACGGTGGGCCGCCAGCTTTGGCCAAGGCGGCGATGACGCTGCGCAGATAATCGGCGCGTTCGGCCATCGCGGTCGCGCGATCGGCGTAAGACGGCACGTGCTGCTGCATGCCGCAATAATACTGGACTCCGGCGTATATCAGCGAAGGTTCGGCCCGGATGGCGGCCAACACTTCGACGGCGGCAGCCGGTGAGGCGACGCCGGTGCGCCGGATGCCCGGATCGACATCGATGATCAACGTTAAGGGTTTGCCGCCACCATTTGCGGCACCGTTCGCGGCGGCGATCGCGGCGACATTCGCCGGGTTATCGACCACGCACATCAGGCCTTCGGTCCGGGCATTCAGCGCCACCAGCCGCGCGATCGCTGGCGGGGACACCACCGGCGAGGTGATGTGCAGTCCCGTCGTAACGCCGTCATCGGCCAAGGCCTCGGCCTCGCCCAGCTTGGCGCAGCAGCTACCGATCGCCCCGGCGGCAATCTGGCGCCTGGCGATCTCGGGGCTCTTGTGGGTCTTGGCGTGCGGCCGCAGCGCCAGCCCATTAGCGGCCGCAAACGCCGCCATCGTCGCAATGTTGCGGTCGAGCGCCTCAATATCGATGATTAGCACCGGCGTGTTAAGATCGCGACGCGAACCTTGGCGCCCGATCAAATGGCCATGCAGCTCGAAATCATTCATGCGGCTTTTGCCTTGCTGATGTCGGCCAGCCCGAACAATTGCGTCATGTGCGCGTTGGCAAATTTCTGGCCGGGGTCAATTTGCTCGCGCACCGCCAGGAAATCGGCAGTCTTCGGGTACAGGCGGTGCACGTCGGCCGCAGTGAGCGTATGTCGCTTCGCCCAATGCGGTCGGCCACCGCCGGCTTGGAAGACCTTCTCGATCTCGGCGAATTCGTCGCGCCACGGCATCTTGGCATATTGGTGAAACGACACCGAGGCTCCGGGGCCAAAACTGAATGGGCTCATCCAGATGTCATCGGCAGCCGCGAGACGGAACTCGAACGGAAACGCGATCGGCATCTGGTGCTTGCGGATATAGCTGATCGCATCAGTGAGCGTCGCCAGCCCATTGGCGCGCGGCAGCTCATATTCCATTTCCTCGAAGCGGATTGTGCGCTCCGACGGAAAGATCTTGTAGGCCGGGCCGACGCGTCGGCTATCCGGCGAGGAAAACCGCATTATCGCGCGCTGCAGCGTCGGGATCATCCGCTTTGCTGCGGTACCCAGATCGCAGATCAAACGGAACACCGTCTCATCGATATCCTTGCCATCGACATAATGGCCCTCGGGCGGCACCGGATGCAGCGTCTTGAAAATGACGTGATCGGCATAGGGAAACACAAAGAATTCCATATGCCGGGTCGCGGCAGCAAGCTCGTCGATCCGCTCGATGACTTCGCCGAGCGGCATGCGCGAGACGCGTTCTTCCAGGTGATACGCTGGTAGCACATTGATGCGGATTGCGGTGACGACGCCGAACAGCCCAAGCGAAAGCCGCTGCGACTGGTACAGGTCGGGGCGCAGCTCCGGGCCGCATTCGACGATCCGGCCATCGGCGCCCATCAGCTTAAAACCACAGGCCTGGGCTGAAATGCTGCCGAGCTCGGCGCCGGTGCCATGGGTGCCGGTCGATGTCGCGCCGGCCAGCGACTGCGGATTGATATCGCCCTGGTTGATCAACGATAGGCCCTCGGCCCACAATGCCTCGGTCAACCGGTCGAGACCCCAGCCGGCCGGCGCCCAGACCGTCTTGCGATCGGGTGCCACCTCGATGGTGCCTTCGTAATCGGTCATGGAGATCAGTGTGTCATCGGTTTCGCACAACGGCATGAACGAATGGCCAGCGCCGACAACGCGCAACTTGCGAGCGGCAAGCACCAGTGTCGAGAGTTCTGCCTCGTTGCGCGGGCGGGCAAACACCCGCGGCGCCGACACCACGCTTCCCGACCAGTTCTTCCATTCCGCCATGATGCACCTCCAACTCAAATAATAGCTAAAGCTACTGTTATCGCAACTGCTCAAAATAGAGCGCAAACAGCAGGCATGTCTCGCGGATGATGATGTCGGCTTCGCGATCGGGTTCCTCGACAACCATCTCGGATGCGGCATAGCCGAGTTCGACGATCATGCGCATCGCAGCGCGCAGGCGTACAGCTGGAATCGCCGGGAAGTGCGGCCGCACGGCGCTGTAAAAGCGGTCGGCAATCATGTCGCGAGAGATGAAGCGCAACTCCTGAAGCATCGGCACGGCGCGCAAGGCCCTTCCTATGGCGACGCCGCCGGGAAAACGCTGGGCGATGGCGACCATCTCACGCTGGTTTGCGATGCTTTTGGCCAGGCGTTCCTCGAACGTGGCGCCCGTCAGGCCGCCTGCCTCGAGCCAGGCGATGACGACATTGTCCTGTGCCGTCATCAGCCGATCGCCGAGCACCTTAAGGATCGCATATTTGTTGGGGAAATAACGATACAGCGCCGGCGGGGTCAGCCCGGCGCGCTTGCAGATGGCGTTGGTCGTCAGCTGCTCAAAACCCATGTCGCACAACATCTCGCCGGCAGTCTGCAACACCAGTTCATAGGTGTCCTGCGCACGCGCCTGTGTCGGTTGCAGCTTTGCCTCAAGCGGAATGGCGATATTCATGGTGTCTCTTTAGGCCGAGCGACGGGTGAAGTGCAGTCCTGCGACAATGACGATGCAGCCGACTGCCAGCGCCGCCGCCATGCCGAGCGATCCGCGAACATCACCATCGCTCACTACCAATGAGCCAAGAAATGGCCCAAGGCTGCAACCGAGCAGTGACGCCGCCGGGCCAAGCAAGGCCGCGCCCCGGCTTGGATCGGCTTCAATCGCCAGGGGCGTGAAGAACGGCGCCGCAAAGATCCACGCGAAGCCGAACACCGCCGAGGCGAGCAGGAACAGTGGCGCCGCCGGCAAGACAGCGAACACGCCGAGTGCCGCGATCATGACGACGATCGCGGCAAACAGCGCCCAAACCCATGCGATGCGCCCGGCGATCAACGTCGCCACGGTGCCACCGGCCACCTGCGCTGCCAGCGACAGCGAGATAGCCGTGCCGGCGACTGCGGGAGCATGGCCCGATTGCCGCGACAAGGGTTCGACGTAGATCCACATGGCGAGGATGAAGGCCTGGAACAGCAGCACCGCCGCCAGCGCCACCCAGCCGCGGAATGGCGGCAGGTGCTTTTCGGCGGTGCCATCGGCTTCCTCCGCAATAGCCGCGTAGCGCGCCGGCACCAGAAATCCAGCAATCGCCGTCGCCAGCCCCAGCCCCGCGAGGCAGCGAAAGCCGCCATCGACGCCCCAGCGCGCCAGCACCAGCGCACTGATCGCCGCCACCATCACCAGTTGCGCCAGCGTCTGAGTCGTCATGTAAATGCCAGCGCCTCGTTCGGGGCGTGGCGAGCGCACGATCATGCCGGTGACCAGCCAGATTAGCACGCCGCTCGGGACGCCGATCAGACCGCGCACCAGGATCAGCGTGTCACCGGAAACCCGCGCCGTCGCTTCATTGAGCAGCGCCATCGCTAGCCCGCAAACCACCGCGACCCAGCGCAGGTGGCGAATACCAAGCAATGGCCCGGCTAGCGCCGCCGCCACGCCCATGGCCAGCAATTCCGCCGTGCCGGCTTGGCCCAGTTGTGCCGCCGTCAGCCGGCCGAAGCCTTCGAGGCCACCGAGCAGCAGCGGTCCGACGCCGGCGAACATCACGCCCGCGATGCCGACGAAATAGGTTGCGATTCTTTCAGCACGGCTCGGAACCGGGCCGATCCAGCCGTGATGGCGCGTGTCGCCAACCAATAGCGCCTCAGCGGTCAATATTTGACGCGTGCGTACAGGCCATAAGTACGCGGGATGCCGACGCTGAAGATGTCGAAGCCGAGGCTCGGGATCGGCGTGATGTCGCTGATATTGGTCGTGTTGAACAGGTTACGGCTCCAGATGCCGAATTCGTAATTGGCCAGCTTCACGCCGAGCTGACCGTTGACGAAGGTGCGGTTCTTGTCGGACAACCGCTCGGTGTTGGCGGTGTCGAAGAAGATGCTCGACCGATAGGTGAAATCGGCCTGGGCAACCACAGCACCAAAACTGACCGGTGCCTCGTAGCGTGCGGTGCCGTTCATGCTGAGCTTGGGCGCCGACGGCAGGGCGTTGCCAGAATAGTCTCTGCCTGCGGAAACGAAA
>JAYVVA010000333.1:0-10412 GCA_043787435.1 Sphingomonadales bacterium
CATGGGCACATGTCGATCGGATGATTTGCGTTTTCGTGTTGTTGAACTGGTGGCTTCGGGGAGTTCGCGACGCGCGGCGGCGGAACGCTTTGCGGTGAGCGTAAGTTCGGCGATCCGCTGGAGTGCGCGTGCGCAGAGCGAGGGCAGCCCCAAGCCGCGTAAACAGGGGCGTCCGGCGGGCAAGGGCCCCTTGGTGGCGCATCTGGATTACTTGATCGCAGCGGTTGAGGCGGCACCTGACATCACGATGCCGGAGCTGGCCACGAAACTACAGGCGGAGCGCGGTGTCGCGGCCGCTTGGGCGTCGCTCTCGAAGCTTTTGTGCCGGGCTGGGTTCACATATAAAAAAACAGCTGATGGCCTCGGAATGCGCACGCGCTGATGTTGCCGAGCGGCGCCGGATCTGGATCGATCGCAGGCAACCCTGGATGCGACGTAAATCTGGTCGCCTGGTGTTCATCGACGAGACCTCCGTCAATACCAAGATGACGCGCTTGCGCGGTCGGGCGCAACGGGGAAAACGTCTCAAAGCGAATGCCCCATTCGGCAAATGGGGCACCCAGACCTTCATCGCTGGCCTGCGTCTCAACCAGCTGACGGCGCCCTGGATTATACCCGGGCCAATGGATCGCGAGGCCTTCGACATTTATATCGAAACGCAGCTGGCGCCTACGCTCGCCCGCGGCGACGTCGTGATCCTTGATAATCTAAACGTTCACAAGAGCGCCAAGGCACACGCCGCGGTACGGGCACAAGGGGCGTGGATGCTCTTCCTGCCCCAATATTCTCCTGATTTAAATCCGATCGAAATGGCCTTCTCAAAGCTCAAAGCCCACCTGCGAAAGGCCTCGGCTCGAACGTTCGGCGCTCTCTTCGAAGCCATCGGCGACATCTGCTCGCTTTACGAGCCAGCAGAATGCCAGAACTACTTCAAGGCAGCAGGCTATGTCTCAGATTAGCGGCGCGATGCTCTAACCGGAGTATCGCCCGCCCGCCAGCGTGTCGAGATGGCGCGGGCGGGCGGTGCTGCTAAGCCAACCTGAGGATCAGACCTGCCATGGACGTTCTCATAAATTGCAGACACTGACGCAGACAAACTGAGCGGATGCCCCAGCTGCGCTGCCAACGCCGCTCCAGTAGTAGAAACGCGGCCGTCACAAGTGCAATACGCGACGTGGTGTCTTGCTTCATCGCAACTTGTTTCTGACGAACACATCGATCGCTGGGTAAAGCCGTGTTCAGGCAACGATCATCCCTTGCATGCGGCTGAAAGTCTTGCTTTGTTGCGAGAGGGAGGCGGCAGTAAAAATACAACTACTTCGAGGAGAGGCGTGTGCGGGGTGTTGTCCGAGCGGCTAGCTCGGCCAAGCCGGGAAGTTTTGCGATCATCTGGTCGCTCAACTGACGTGCGCACTGCATATCGCCCAAAGGATTTCCGCTGTTGCTGGCGCATGACTTTGATGCAACCACCCGGATGCGTTGGATGACTGTGTGTTGTCCGGTCGCAGTCGAAAGCTCGCCAGGTTGCACGGTGACGCGAGCATCGACGCGCCCGTCGGGGTTGGGCACGGTTGCCGCAATCGCACAGGTCGAAATGACTGCTGCAGCGACAAATCCGGCAATCTGATACATTTTCATCATATTTATCCTTTTATGCTGTTTCGCCCGGCCTAGTCGCCGGTGACGCTCAGATACGAAGTCTTCTTCGATCGATCCTGAGTACTTTCTGGAAACATTCTGGAACTTCTGGGTGGCATGGCTGGCCACCACAACGTTGTGGTGGTATTATTACGTATTCAATCCGAAAGTGGTTAGCCGAGACACAGGGGCAAACGGGGTGAATGACCGGGAACTGATCAGGTTTGGCGACTTTGTATTAGACGTGCAGGACGCAAGGCTTATCGGACCTGATGGCCCGGTGCATGTCGGTAACAAGGCAATCGGTGTTCTCGAGGCGCTCATCAATGGCGGCGGGCGGCTTCTGACCAAGGATGCGCTGTTCGAAACCGTTTGGGACGGAACAATCGTATCAGAATCTGCCCTTACCTCGGTGATCAAGGAACTGCGGCGTGCGCTCGGTGACACCGGCAAGCCAACACGTTTCATTGAGAGCGTCTATGGCCGTGGCTACCGTTTTGTTGCGAGGATCGAGGCAATAGGGGCGGGAAAACCAATCGCCCGCGGTGATGCACTGTTGAGTAATCTGCCAGCGAAGCGGAAGTTGGTTGGCCGGGCGGACGCTGTGACTGCTATTGCGTCCCGGCTGCAGGACAATGGTTGTCTTACAATTGTTGGGTCCGGCGGCGTCGGCAAAACGCAGGTCGCAATAGAGGCTGCGCGGTTACTGCAGGACAGGTTCAAAGACGGGGTCTGGTTGGTCGAAATGGCAGGTTTGACCTCCGCCAACGAGGTGCCCGAAGCAGTCGCCAAAGTGCTCGCCCTGGAACTGACGGTGACTGGCGAAACAATCGTCGCCCTTATCGACCGGCTCCGTCGCCGTGAGTGCTTGATCCTGCTCGATAATGCAGAGCACCTGGCGGACGGCGTAGCAGCGCTTGTGGAAGCGATCCGAGCCGCCGCGCGCGGCGTCACTCTGCTTATCACTTCACAAGAACCCCTCGCCGTCGCGGTTGAGTATGTCTACCGACTAACACCCCTCCCACTCGAGGAGGCACAAGCGCTATTTGTCGAACGGGCCCGAGCCGCCGATCAGACTTTCATCGCCGACGCTGCGACAAGCTCGACTATCGCGGCTGTCTGTGAACGCCTCGACGGCTTGCCGCTCGCGATTGAAATGGCAGCGGCCCATAGCTCAACGCTCGGTTGCGCATCGATCCTTGCCAAGCTCGATGACGGCTTCAGCCTCCTCGTCAACGGACGGCGAACCGCTGTGCCCCGTCAGCAAACATTGCAGGCAACAATTGACTGGAGTCATGGACTTCTCACTTCGCGCGATCAGACAGTGTTTCGGCGGCTCGGCGTGTTTGGAGCCGAGTTTTCACTAGATGCCGCCAAGGCAATCGTCAGCGGTGCCGACATCACACCGGACGACGTAGCAGCCTCTCTTGCCATTCTTGTGGCAAAATCGTTGATCGTAGCACGTCCACACGGCGGGTCACGCCGCTTTCGCTTGCTCCACACGATCGCGAGCTTCGCGCGCGCCAAACTTGTCGAGGCTGATGAAGACAGGCACCTGCGCCGCTTCCACGCCAAATGGTTTGCCGGTTTTGTTGCCCCGATTTGGTCGGAGTTCGTGGGCACGGCAAGCGACACCGAAATTCTGGAAATATATCGGATCGAGCTGGCGTCTATCGAAGATGCAACCCGCTGGTCTTACGGTCCGGAAGGCGATCCTGAAATCGGCCACTGTCTGGTCGCGGGGTCGGCGAGCTTGTGGGGCGACAGAACGCTCCGCTCGCAAGTTGAAATTGCCCTAAGCTTGGTGACACGTGACACGCCGGCATATGTTCGAGCGCGATTACTAGGGGCACGCGCGCACGTCACGATGCGGCTTGATCCAGCGCGGGCGATCCTGCTGGCCGACGAGGCGATTGCAGCGACCCGCGCGACGACGAATGATGGCTGGGCACTTGCGGATGTGATGAGCTCGAAGGGCTTCGCCCTTTGGCTCACTGGGCAAGCCGCCGAAGCGAAAAAAATATCAGCCGAAATCGCGACGATTGTACCGCTTGACCGGCCGTCACGGATTGGTGCGCTGGCAACGGGCTTGGCGGCCTGTGTGAGACTCAGCGAAGCTGGGCCTGAGGCGGCGCAGCCGCTATTCGACGGGGCAATAACCGCGCTGCGGTCGATCGGAGCGCATGGGTTAGCCAATTTTTGGCAAGCTACCGCAATGCGCTTTGACCGGGCCACCAATCTCGATGGCCAGATCGGGGCGTGGCGCTCACTCCTTGTTCGTATCGCGCCCAGCGACATGTACGCCGACGAGCTTTCCAGAGGCGCCGCGGTCGACCTTGCTATGCGGTTGGCAGTGCGGGGGACGAAAGGCGATATCGACGAGGCGATGCGCCTCGTACGTCGCTTTTTTCGTACGACCGCCATGACGCATGAATATCGTATTTTTCTACCCTCGGCGTTGGTGGCGCTGAAGTCAGGACGATTGGAGGAAGGCGCAATTATTTATGGCTTTGCGCAAACCGCGGGTAGGCGCGCAGGCGAGGCAGCGATAACCGCGCAGGATTTTGACAAAGTGCGCGCCGAAGTCGACGCAGCGCTCAGTGCAGACGACGCCGCACGTCTGACCGCGTTGGGCGCGACCCTGCCGCACGAAAAGATTGTTGATCTTGCGCTTGGCCAGATGATGGCATTTGGCGACAGCATCGCGGCATGACAGAGGTTGCGCCTTGGCGGGTCATCTCGATCAAGGTCAGCCACGGTTGCGAACTTGTTCGCTGGTTGCTTGAGCGTGCCGGCTTGCCTTTTTACGAGGATGTCCACGCACCACTTCTCCACGTACTAGCAACGCTCCTTATCCGTGGTGGGGTTGAAGTGCCCGTAATCGTAACACCGAATGGCGTATGGGCTGGGCTGCTCAATCAGATCAATACAATCGATGCGCATGCGCGCTGGGGATATAAGATCTTTGGTGAGACTGAGGGCGAACGAATGACCAATGCTGCGTTTATCACCACCATCATGCCGCTGTTCGCCGATGCGCCACGCCAATATGTCTATGCAGCGGTGCTGCCCAACCGCCAGGTGATGGTGCCGATCGCTTGCGCCGGTGCGCCGCTCTGGGAGCGCGCGTTTGTGACGTCGCTCTACCCGCTGTGGCGAATATTGATTAGCAAGGGACTGAAGATTAATGCCAAGACACTTGCTGCCGCTCCCGGCCGTATACACCAATTAACCGATATGGTGGGTGCCGAGCTCGCACGGCGCGAGAGCCCGTTTCTGGCTGGCGCTGCACCGGGTGGTGTTGACGTCGTCATCGCAGCGCTCATGGCGCCATTGATATTCCCGCCACAATATGGTGGCCGGCTCCCCCCTCTGGACGCCGTGTCGCCGACTTTGCGCGCCTTTATTCTCGATATCCGCGCGAGGCCCGCGGGCGATCTTGCACTGCGTACCTATGCCGCCTGCCGCTGATCCGGGGCGCGGTTTCGCCACGCCCTCTCGCGGCGGGGGCGCGATTGCCGCTTTGCTTAAGGCGCGGCGGCTCGCGTGGCTTGGCGCACATATTGGCATCTGGTTCGCCAGGCGACTGGGGCGGCCGCTCAGGTTAGGCAGGCTGGTGATTGTCGCCCGTTACAAAGATGTCCGGGCGGTACTGGCACGCGATCTCGATTTCCGCATTGCGCCGATCAATGCTGCGCATTTCGATGCAATTGGCTACCACTTCATTCTCGGCATGGACCGGTCCGATGAATTGCGACGCGAGCGACAGGTGCTCTACGCTGCACTGGCATCGGTCGATTTTGCACAGCACAAAGCCAAGACTCGGTTGGAAATCGCTGCGCGGCTCGAGCGCGTAGCGTGCGGATCGATCGACATCATCGAGGACTTTGCGCGTCCGGTAGCGGCCGCAACCGCGCAGCATTTGTTCGGCATCGCCCCAGTCGAGCAAGCGCGCTTTATGGACGCAGCGCGAGCCATCTTTGGTCATTGCTTTTTAAACCCTGCGAATGACCCGACTGTCGCGGTGCGTGCCCAGGCGGCTGCTGTGCAATTGACGACGTGGTTCGATAGCGAGATCGCGCGGCGCCGGGCTCAGAACACATTGGGTTCCGACATGATGGGGCAGTTACTGGCTGCCGGTGCAACCGATGACTTGGCACGGCGGACACTGGGCGGCATGCTCGTGGGCAGTATTGACACCACCGCGAGCGTGGTGGCCAAGGTGATGATTGTGTTCATGGGAGACTCGGCGCTGCGCGCACGCGTTAGCGCTGACAAGCACGATGAGGTTCGGCTGTACGGCTGGTGCCAGGAAGCGCTGCGGTGTTGGGCGCATGTGCCGATCCTTGGACGGCAGGCCGCTTTATCGACCACGATCTCCGGCACCGATGTGCCGGCTGGCGCAAAGGTTATCTTATGGACTCAAGCGGCGATGCTGGACCCGGAAGGTTTCCCAAATCCTAACGCGATGCGCCCCGATCGCCCCGGCGACAGCTATCTCCACCTGGGCGCGGGATTGCACCCATGTGCAGGGCGGACGCTCAATGCTTGGCAAATTCCGATGTTGGTCGGGGCGCTACTCGAGCACAATCCTCGATCGATCGGCACGGTACGTTGGGCTGGACCTTTCCCAGCGCATGTCCCGCTTAGGCTTGGACCCGCTGCATGAGCCACTGCATGGTCACAATCATCGCGCCGCTCGACCCGGGACTGCTTGGAGTCGCGCAGGCGGCGATCGACAAACTCGGCAATCCAGCCGACCCCGCGGTGGCGGTGGCGCTTGATCGGCTTGATCCTGATGGAGCAGGCACGCACTTCGCGAGTTTGCATGCGCTGCCGAGCTTTACTCCGTTTCGAGCACATTTGATATTCGAGTTTTCTGGTGACGGAACCGCAGATGAGGGGATCGCGCGTATTGTCTCGGCGATAGGCCCGGAAATTGCGACAATTTATGTGCTTGCGACGGATTGGCACGACGGCGACTTAACCGCCTATCTGACGCAGCACAGCGTGGCGAGCGGTTATCGCCTGCGCGATCATCCTGGTCTTGGTCATGCCGGGGCGCCTGGGATGTCGGTCGGTCGCATCCGCGATGAGGATGCGCTTGCCCGCAAAGTCGCGGCGTTGCTCGATGACCAACCGGGCGGCCTGATCTCGCTTGACCGTCTGAACTTGGTGCGCGCAGCACTTGGGCCCGATGCCCCAGCGCTCGCTCCTGCCGACACGGCGCCTCGTTTCGTCGCAGCGAGCCTTCCAGCCGTGATTGCGGCGAGTGTGCTAGGCCTCGCGCGGACATTTTTGTGGTTACCATTGCTTGTGCTGGCGGTCTGGGCAATCGTGATCGCGATGTGGCGGGCAGAGACGGTCACCGGTTTGCACGAGCGAATCTATGCGTTCGCGGAGGGGCTTGGCTGGGGGTTGGCGACGGGCGGTCTCGCGCTCTTCTTCCTACTCGTGGCGCTTTTTGCACAATTGCGCCGTATCGAGACCACTGACTGGATAAGCGAGCGGGCGCCAGACCGAACTGTGTTGCGTGACATTGTGGCCCGCGAAAATGCGGGCGCACAGAATCACATGGTCTCGCTAACCGAATTGAAGCCGAGCCTTTTGCGCCGCTTGACGATCCGGATTGCTTTCTGGTCGGTCGCAACGCTCGGCGCGCTGCTCTATAGGCCGGGTTATCTGGGAGCCGTTGGAACAATCCATTTCGCGCGGTGGATCACCGTGCCGGGGACCCGAGACTTTCTGTTCTTTTCGAATTATGGCGGCAGCTGGGAAGCTTATCTCGAGGATTTCATCACGCTTGCGCATCGCGGGCTCACGGCGGTTTGGTCGAATACGCTTGGCTTCCCCCGCACTGACAATCTCTTCCAGCGCGGGGCGACCGATGGCGAGCGCTTCAAGCGGTATGCCCGTCAAAGCATGCTACCGACGCGTTTCTGGTATTCGGCATATCCCGAGCTCAACACTGACATGATCCGCGCCAATGCCAGCGTGAGACGTGGACTTTCGGGCGCGTTGACCGAGGATGATGCGGCCACATGGCTTGCGCATTTTGGCTCTGCGATCCGACCGGTCGACCGGATGGAGACCAGCCAAATTCAAAGCTTGGTTTTCGGCGGGCTTGGTTTCCTGCCTTATTCCGAGCTGACCTTATGGCAATTGCCCAACGACCCTGTGGCTGGGCGGCGCTGGCTAGCCGCGCTCGCGCGTTATGTCGCCTATGACGACGGCCGACGGGTGCGTGACGACGATCGCGTCAATGCAATCGTCCAGCTCGCACTATCGGCCGCCGGGCTTGATGCTCTCTCGCTGCCAACGGACGCGCTGGAGAGTTTCCCGCCGGCCTTCGTCGACGACATGCACCATCCCGGTCGCCGCCGCATCCTCGGCGACTTGGGCGAGGATGCGCCTGAATATTGGTGGTGGGGGCAAAGCTCAAACCATGCAGCGGTGCTCGTTTATGCCCAGACCGGTAACGCGTTTGAGGCGATGATGGCGGAGCTCGAGGCGATTGCCGATTCGCACGGTGCGATCGGCACGCACCGGATAGGACTTAAGACGTTTGACCGCGATGACAATCGCGAACCGTTTGGATTTGTCGATGGCGGCTCGCAGCCGGTCATCAGGGGAACATATAAAGGATTGAAAGCCAGCGATCCGATGCATTTAGTCGAACCCGGCGAGTTCGTGCTTGGCTACCCGGACAATCGCGGAAATATGCCACCCGGTCCCGTCATGGATCCGATACACGATCCGAGCAACCGGTTGCCGGTGCTTGATGCCGGTAGTGATTTTGCTTCGGCGAGCGTCAACAAACTGCGCGAATTTGGTCGCAACGGCACGTATTTAGTTATTCGTCAGCTCGAGCAGGACCCCGATACGTTTGGGACATATTGCGAGGCCGAAGCGAAACGGCTTGCCAAGCGGCTGAGCTCACCGTTCCTAGTTACCGCTGATTTCGTGGCAGCCAAATTGGTCGGGCGATGGCGCAATGGGGCACCGCTCGTTCGCGCGGCGTACACACAGCCGGAATCGGCCGACGTGATCACCGACAATAGCTTCGAGCTGGGTGCTGAGGACCCCGAGGGTCTTCGCTGTCCGTTCGGCGCCCATATTCGACGCGCGAACCCGCGCGACAGTCTCGATCCAGGATCCCAAGATCAGATTGCGATCAGCAATCGTCACCGTATCGTGCGGATTGGTCGAAAATACGCACCGCAAGTGGGGCAAAATCCAGGATTGCTGTTCATGTGCCTGAACGGCGATATCGAACGGCAATTTGAGTTCGTGCAGCAAACTTGGCTTCACGGGAATGTCATTTCGCTAAGTTGCCCGATCAGTTTAAAAGGCGAGGGGGATCCTATCATCGGCGCCGGGCGGGGTACTGGTTTTACCATTCCCAGTCGCGATGGTCCGGTTCGTCTGTCGCCGCCGCCGCGGTTTGTGACCATGCGCGGCGGGGGATATTTCTTCATGCCTAGCCGGTGTCTGGTCGCCTATTTGAGCGAACCGCCCGCGTCCTAACCTCATCGTCTGTGCTGTCCGCGGTACGTCGCTCGAATGTGCCCATTTTTCGGTTGAGCGCGAAACAAGGGCGCCAACTTGGAATATGACCTTTTAGGACCTTGCATTTTGGTTCGACAGCCCGACACCCAGGTTCTCCGCTGTCTGCCGCCACGGCTGGCCGCTGGTCCGCGCCACCGACGGCCGCCATCCTCAAGCGTCAGCGGCACGAACGAGATCGGCTCGAGACCGCCGCAATCGCGGACCCGCCGCCGCCAGTAATGCAACAGCCCCAAGCTCACACCGTGACGGCGCGCAACGCCCGACATGTTCGCGCCAGGTGCGAAGCTCTCCGCCGTGATCTTCGCCTTCTCCTTGGCGTCCAACCTGCGGTTCGTGCGACCAGGACCCAGCACCATCGCTCTGTGCGGCGCACAGATTAAATTGTAAGCGATGCGAGCGCCCCACGTCGACACGCTGTGATTGTGTAGCCAACACCGGGACAGGTGATGATGCGAGGTTGAGAGTGGCGTTTGATGATGCGGCGCACGGTGGGAGTTCCGATTTAACCTGTGCGCCGCACAATGCGAAAGCGGTTTTGCGTAATGCGACAGTGCTTGGTCCAGGCCGTGCGAACCAGCGCTGGGATCTTGCGGAAAAGGCAAAGATCACAGCGGAGAGCTTTACGCTGGGGACGACGATCGCGGGAGTAGCGCGGCGGCATGGCGTGAGCCTTGAGTTGGCGCATTACTGGCGACGCAAGGTTCGTGACCATGGCGGTCTTGAGCCGATCTCGTTCGTGCCGCTGACGCTGGCGGGTGGCGCATTGACGGCGGCGCGGTCCGAACTCGAGATCGAACTGGGCGGTGCGCGTGTGCATGTGCGCGGCGCTGTCGATGGCGACGTGTTGAGGACAGTGTTCGATGCGCTGCGTGTCCGGTGATCGGCAACCACACTGAGCGCAAGGTTGTGCTGGTGACGGGGCCGATCGACTTTCGCGCCGGGGTCAACAAGCTGGTCTCGCTCGTTGCCAATGCTTTGCACAAGGATCCGTATTGCGGGCATGTGTTTGTGTTCCGCTCGAAGCGGGCGGACCGGTTGAAGCTCATCCACTTTGACGGGACGGGGATGTGCCTGATGACCAAATGGCTTGGGGGGGGACTATCAGGAATTTCGTGTGTGGGCTGGCATAATGGGAAAGAAGGACCCCCAATATGTCACGACGCAAAGAACCATCGATACCCAATGAGCTTTTGGACCAGTTGCTA
>JAYVVA010000334.1:0-8097 GCA_043787435.1 Sphingomonadales bacterium
TGGCATCCCGCCGGCACCGCATTCAGTTCGACCGGCGAGCTAGCCAATACTACCGCTGCGCCCAGCGCCAAAATACACATCCAAGCAACCCTTTTCGCACGCTGCGCGCGCCTTGAATCTCAAATGCGGCTCAACGCGATGTGCCACTTACGCGAAAAATTCCGTAGTCCTCATTTGTAACCGTGACAATGTGCCTTGGATCATGCCGCCAAGCGAACGACGGCGTTGTCGAAATCGCCGATGGGACGGAACACGACTGATACGGCCTGCGCGCCACTGCGCGCGGACGGAGGCGGGACCACGATCATGCTGCCGGGCGCGCATTCGAAGAGCGCACCGTTCACGACACGCATGCCTTCGAAGACCGGCGCTCCGGAAACCTGATTCTGGATGGTATCGGCCCATGTGCGCGTCATGTCGTCCACCGCCTGAACCATGATCTGGGCCAGTTCGGCGTAGGGCGCGACCTTGCCAAGCATGATGCCTGCCGTGAAGCGGCTCGAGCCGATCGGCACGATCAGGCGGTAAAATCCACCGTGCGTGGGCCAGGCAGTCAGCGTTACGGCAGTTTGGTCCTGCGCATCAGCGAGGATGACCGGCACGTCGAGCCCGTTAGCCTGTAGGTCGACGGCCCGGACATCGATACCGTGACGCGCCAGGCTCAAGAAAGCGAGGTTGAGCGCGGGATCGATTGTCTGCAGCTCGGCGGCGGGAAAGAGGCGTTCGGACGAAATCGCTGCTCCGACGCCGCCGCAACGCAGACCTTCGCGCGCGACTTCCTCGTCGACCAGATGGTTCGCGTCGCTGGTTCCCAGATTGACGTCGTGCTTGAGCCCGGCAAACAGCTCGAGTTCTTCGGCATTGGGGAGCAGCAGGAGGCGCGCCAGAGCGCCGACTGCAGATGAACGTCGGCCATCGTCGTCGTTGAGTGCGGGCGGTCGGTAGAATGCGCAATCGCTGTCGGCGGCAAAGGAAATTGCGCCAGCCTGTGCAACAGTGCGCATGTCGCCGTGCTCGGTCCGGGTGATGTGCTTCTTGCGCATCGGCTGACCGTCCTCCCGATAGTCGACAACCGATCCGGTCCTTTCGGTGGAAAGCTGTTCGAGGATCGAGACTGACCGACAGAGCATCGACAGAGCGCGATCATCATAATGTCGCGTGTCGATAAAGCCGCGTTTGTCGAGCGCGCTGACATCGTTTTCGCGCAGCAGCAGGTAACGCCCGGCGACATGGCCACCGGTCCAGTTGCGGAGCATGCGATTTATCGAATTTTGAACGCTCCCGTTATAGCCCAGATCGACGAGCATTACGGTGTCACCCGGGTTGATTGTGGCGTGATGCGCGATGTGCCGGGTCATGCGCGTGGCAAAACTTGTGCTGCGCGCCCTAATGCGTGCCTTGATGTCTGACGTCGAAAGCGCTGCGCGAAAGCCTGAGGCGTGATTGGCCGCTTCTTTCCCTTCGGTCGCCGTCAACAGCAATTGATCCGCATGGACCGACAGTCGCTCGTGGATTTCAGTGCGCAAATAGGTTTCGATCGCATCGTCGTTATCGAAACTCGCGCGGCGGGCGGTGAAACGGCTGATCGCGACGGCAGCGGCGTCGGTGCCGCCAATGGCTTTATAAACCTGCAATGGCAGGAAGCCGTCGCGCATCAAAAACAGAAGCTTGACCGGCTTGCCGTGTTCGGATTCGAGCGCCGCCGCCTCGTCGCGCAACCAGCGGGCAAAGCTGTCGAACACCGGGCCTAAAACGTCATGCCCGAGGACGAAGGCAGGCTCCTCGTTTTGACGCAGGGCTATCTGAGCGCGGTGAAGTTGCAGCGTCGCCTTGGTGACGCCCGCTGCAGGGTCGATCAGCGCCGTGGCGTTGGCCTCGGCGCGCAGGCGCGTCTCGGTGACCGCATCGAACTGACGGAGGTGGATAGCCGGAATTCCGAGCCGCTGAGGGGCGTCAAAGTCTGCAACGCGGTTGTCGCCGAGGTGAAGAAATTCTGTAGAGGGCAGCGCCATTGCCGTGAGCACAGGCGTAAAAAGTCCGCCTGCCTTGCTCATGCCGTGGGCGCACGAGCAAAAGATGCGATCGATCATGGCGACGACATCATCGCCGGCTGCGGCGGCAATGAGCGCGCGAAGCTGCGCTTCAGTGAAATAGGTGTCGCTGACGATAATAACGCCGATGCCACGAGCGCGGGCGCTACGGATGAGGTCGACAACGGGCGCGAAGGCGAAGCAATGGCGGGCCTCGGCATCCAGTTCGCGCTCAATGGCAATGTCGCGTGCGGCGCTATCGGCGTTTGGCATGAGCCGTGCGTAAATCTCGGTCAGGGTGACTTCAGTCATGTCCTGTGGGTCAGCCGACCGGCGACGGCAGGCGGCTTCGGCAGCGATACGGCGACGCTGCGCCCCGCCGGCGATCGGCAAGTCAGCGAAGACATCGCGTGGCGCGTGCCCAGTGCGCCAGAGCAGCGTGTCGAAACAGTCGAGGCTGAGCACCTTGATTTTTTCGGAGAGCGCTATCGGCAATGTGTCGAGCAGCGTGGCGATATCTGCAGGAAAAATCTGGTCTGGCATCCGAACCCCAACGATGCGCGGGCGCGAAGTGCCGCCCGCCTCGTCAAGGTTAACGGCATTCGCCCGCGAGACTTTAAGCTATTCGGCGGGTTCGGGTGCACCACTGCTTGTCCCGCCCACGGCCGCACCGCCGTTGGTGACTTTGCGGGTCAGCCACGGACCGAGGCGTCCTTCGATTCCGACGGCAAGGCTAAACAGCGGGGGAACGATCAGCAAGGTCAGGAGCGTGGACAGGATCAGGCCGCCGATCACGACAATGCCCATTGGCGCGCGCCAGCTACCGTCCCCTGAAAACGAGAGAGCAATTGGCAGCATACCGGCAACCATCGCGACCGTGGTCATGACAATCGGCTGGGCACGCTTGTGTCCCGCATCGATGATCGCATCGCGGATTGGGACGCCCTTGTTCATTTCCTCGAGCGCGAAATCAACAAGCAGGATCGAATTCTTCGCGACGATCCCCAGCAGCATGAGCAGGCCGATCAGGACCGGCATCGAAATAGGGTTGCCCGTCAGGTGCAGAGCCAACGCTCCACCAAGCGGCGCAAGGCCAAGCGATCCCATGTTCACGAACGGCGGGAGGACTCGCTTGTAGAGCAGCACGAGAACCGCGAAGACAAGCAGGACACCAGAGACGACTGCGACAATGAAGTTGGTCAGCATCTCCTTCATGAACTTGTCATCGCCAAAGCTGACGCGTTCGACGCCGGCCGGCAGGTTTTTCATCGTCGGCAGCGCGTCGATTTCCTTCGCCGCCGTCACGACGCCAGGGGCGAAATCGGCGCCGAGTGCAACGCGGCGGTTCTGATTGAAACGACGCAGGATCGATGGGCCGGTGCCAAAGCTGATGTCGGCGACAAGTTTGAGCGGCACACTACCACCGTTGAGCGTCAGCACCGGCAGATTTTCAATTGTTGAGAGGCTGGTCCGGTCAGCCGCATCGATCATGACGCGGATGGGGATTTGTCGGTCAGCCAGCGAAAATTTGGCTGCATTCTGGTCGATGTCGCCTTGCGTTGCGATGCGGATCGTCTGGCTGAGGGCCGACGACGTCACGCCCAATTCAGCAGCGAGCGCCAACCTCGGCTTGATGACGATTTCCGGACGTTGCAGATCACCCTCGATCCGCGGCGCGCGCAGCTGTTTCAACTCACGCATTTCTTCAACCAATTTGTTGGCCGTTTTGGTGACGAGCGTCGGATCGGACCCTGCGAGCATGACAGTCAGGTCGCGTCCCAGACCACCGTTCTGACTCTGGAACGTCACGCGGGCATCGGGAATCGCACGTAACTTCGTCGCGAACTCGCGTTCGAATTCGATGCTGGTCTTATCGCGCGCCTTTTTGAGCGTGATAAATACATTGGCGTCGCCAACGTTGGTGTCGCCGAATGCCGCCTCAACTTCGGGAGCGGCGTCGACTAGCTGGGTGACATGATCGGTGACAGCCAGAGTTTGGGCAAGTGTCGCACCGGGAGGGAGCTGGATCTTGATCTGACTGGAATCGTTGTTCTGTGCCGGATTGCCGGTGAATTGGAGCGTTCCGAACGCGACGACTGTCATCGCAAACGCCAGCGCACCAATTCCCATCACCCATATTCGGTGATCGGCGCGGCGTGCCCATATCCGAGACCAACGCGTGGATCCCCGCAACGCACGCGCCCAGCGCGTATCGAGCGACCAGACCAAAAGCCGCATGTAGCGGTCCATCAGCGGACCCCCGCCGTGTGTGGCATGGCCGTGTGCCTTGAGGAAATAGGCAGCGAGCATCGGCGTGATGAGGCGCGCCACTGCAAGGCTGACCAGGACCGCTGCGACGATCGTGAGGCCAAATTGTTTAAAGAACTGTCCAGAAATTCCGGGCATGAGGCCGACGGGCAGGAACACGGCAACGATTGCCATGGTGGTCGCAAGCACTGCCAGCCCGATTTCGTCAGCCGCGTCGATCGACGCCTGATACGCGGTTTTCCCCATCCGCATGTGGCGGACAATATTTTCGATTTCGACAATGGCATCGTCTACCAACACGCCAGCAACCAGGCTGAGCGCGAGCAGGCTCACTCCGTTCAACGTGAAGCCCATCAGATCCATGAACCAGAAGGCCGGAATGGCTGACAGCGGTATCGCGATGGCGGAGATCAACGTCGCGCGCCAGTCGCGCAGAAAGATCAGCACTACGAGGACGGCAAGGATCGCGCCTTCCCACATCGCGTCGATCGCCGAATGATATTGGGAGCGGGTGTAGTCGACTGTGGTGAACAGCTGGCGGAACTTGACCTTGGGGTTTTCCTTTTCGAGTGCGCGGAGCAGTTTGACGCCCTCATCGTAGACCAGCACATCCGACGCGCCTTTAGACTTCGCCATTGCAAAGCTGAGCACCTGCTTGCCGTTCATTTTCGAGATATTGCGTTGCTCGGCAAAGCTGTCGCGCACCGTCGCAATGTCGGTCAGCTTGATCGAGCGTCCACCGACCGAGATCATCTTTTGGCCGAGCGCATAAGCGCTTTCGGCATTGCCGAGAACCCGAACCGACTGTTCAGACCCGGCAATCTCGGCGCGCCCGCCAGCGGCGTTGAGATTGATCGCACGCAGCTGCGCGTTGACCTGCGTCGCCGTCACGCCCTGAGCCTGCATCCGCGCGGGGTCGAGGATGACGCGGATTTCGCGGTTTACGCCGCCCGAGCGCTGGATATTGGCCATCCCCGAGACAGTGACGAGCCGCTTGGCAACGGTATTGTCGACGAACCAGCTGAGCTGTTCGAGCGTCATGTCGGTCGCCTCGGCCGAGAAATACGCAATCGGACCGCCGTCGATGTCGAGCCGGTTGACCTGCGGTTCAAGAATGCCGTCGGGCAGGTCGCTTCTTATGTTGGCCAGCGCGTCGCGGACATCGTTCACAGCTCGGTCGACGGGTGTGCCAATCGCGAACTGCACGGTCGTGTTCGAGGTTCCCTCTTCGATGTACGACGACATGTCCTCGACGCCGCTGATCCCGCGCAGCGCTGCTTCGACCTTCTGGGTAACCTGCGTTTCCAATTCGGTTGGCGCAGCACCGGGTTGCGACACTCTGACCTGCGCGGCTGGAAAACTGACGTCGGGGTTGTTGTTCACTTTCATCTGCATGAACGACACAATGCCGGCCAGACTGAGCGCAATGAACAGCACAATCGGGGCAACTGGGTTACGAATCGCCCAGGCAGAAATGTTACGGAAACTCATCTCGGCACCCTCTTCGTACAGCTGTATTACTACAACAACACAGCCTTGGGAACCCCAATTCGATCAGTCGAGTTCAAGGATAACCTGGTCGACGGCCAGACTGTCGCCCTGCGACGCGCTGATGCTTTTGACCGTGCCCGTCTTTCCGGCCCGCAAGATATTTTCCATTTTCATGGCCTCGATCACGGCGAGCGGTTGGCCGGCCTCGACCTTGTCCCCGGCGGCGACATGAAGCGCTGTGAGCAGTCCTGGCATTGGCGACAGCAGAAAACGCGACAGATCGGGCGGAGTTTTCTCGATCATGTGCGCGCTCAGCGGTGCGATATGGGCAGGCAGAACGCGCGCGACATGCGAGGCGCCGCGCGTTGTCAGCTTAAACCCGGCGCGGGTGCGCAGGATGCGGACCGCAAGCGGGGCTTCGTTGAGACTCGCCTCAACAATCCGGTCGCCCGGAGTATATTCGAGCTCAATGTCGAGGTCTTCGCCATCCACCAGGATGCCGTCGGTACTGATCGAGGCGTGATGGTTCGCACCGCCGACATTGACTTGCCAGTTGGCCGGCGGTCGAAGCCGCTTGCCGAGCTGACCATCGACGCGGCGAGCACGATCGGCTTCGGCAGTTGCGGCAAAGGCAGCGATCGCAGCGAGTGCGCGTAGAAGTTCGGGCGACGCCGGGCTGCCCTGAAAACCGTCGGGATATTCCTCGGCAATGAACCCGGTCGTGATCTCGCCTGAGCGGAAACGCGGGTGCTGCATGATCGCCGAGACAAAATCGATGTTGTGGCTGACGCCTTCGATTTCGAAACTGTCGAGAGCAGCGATCTGCTTGTCGATGGCTTCAAGCCGGGTAGGCGCCCACGTAATCAGCTTGGCAATCATCGGGTCGTAAAAGCGAGAGACTTCGCCCCCTTCGGTGACACCGTCATCGACGCGGACACCGTCGCCCATGGCCGGCGGATTATAGCGGACAAGGCGGCCGGTAGAGGGCAGGAACCCGCGATAGGGATCCTCGGCGTAAACGCGGTTTTCGACGGCCCAGCCGTCGAGCTTGACGTCGCTCTGGGTCATGCCGAGCGGCTCGCCAGCGGCCACTCGGATCATCTGTTCGACCAGATCGATGCCGGTAATGCATTCAGTCACAGGATGTTCGACCTGAAGCCGGGTATTCATTTCGAGAAAGTAGAAACTCTCCCCCGTCGGGTCCGCGCCAGACACGATCAGCTCGACCGTCCCGGCCGAATAATAGCCAACTGCTCGCGCGAGCGCCACGCATTGCTCGCCCATCGCTTGACGCATTTGGGGCGTGACGAAGGGCGATGGCGCCTCTTCGACGACTTTCTGGTGGCGGCGCTGGATGCTGCACTCGCGCTCGTTCAGATAGACGATGTTCCCGTGCTGGTCGCCCAGGACCTGGATCTCGATATGGCGCGGATTCAGGATGAATTTCTCGATGAAGACGCGGTCGTCACCAAAGCTGGCGAGACCCTCGCGCTTGGTTGCTTCGAAACCTTCGCGGACGTCTGCTTCGCTGTAAGCAAGGCGCATCCCTTTGCCGCCGCCGCCCGCCGATGCCTTCATCATCACCGGATAGCCGATGCCATTGGCGATCTCGACCGCGTGTTCGGTCGACTCGATTTCTCCCACGAATCCGGGGACGACGTTGACGCCGGCTTTGAGCGCCAGTTTCTTCGACTCGATCTTGTCGCCCATTGCCGCAATGGCGTTGATTGGCGGGCCGATGAACGCGATGCCATTGTCGGCGAGCGCCTGGGCGAACGATGTGCGCTCCGACAGAAAACCATAGCCCGGGTGCACGGCTTCAGCGCCAGTCTTCTTGCACGCAGCGATGATCTTGTCGGCGATCAGGTAGCTTTCGGCCGCGGGTGACGGGCCGATGTGGACGGCCTCGTCGGCCATCAGAACGTGCGGCGACCGTGCATCGGCGTCCGAGTAAACCGCGACCGTCGCAATCCCCATTTTCCTTGCGGTGCGCATCACACGGCACGCAATCTCGCCTCGGTTGGCGATCAGGATTTTAGTGAACATTGCGGCTCCATTTTTCCGACAAGAACCAATCTTCCAGTGAAGCCAAAAAGGGCAACGGTCGCCACCATAACCGCAAGCATCGACGGTCCTGCAGGTCGAAAGAGCATGATCAGGGCGCCAGCGACGAACGGAAATCCGACGGCGGACCAGAACAGCAGCACCGCGATTGCAATCACCGGGGCAGGGTCTTCGCGTAAGCTCACGCCGCTGCTATCCGCATCGGCTCCTCGGCCTCCATTGGCTTGAGGCCGAGCTTGGCGAA
>JAYVVA010000335.1:0-5848 GCA_043787435.1 Sphingomonadales bacterium
CTAACGTGATTGGGTCCGCGCGGGAAGAACCGCTAGTGACGGCTCGCCTTGCGGACCGCGTCAAATTCAGAACCTTGGTTCCATTCAGGCCAGCGATCAGAATCGACGAGACCACGGGCCACGGAAAGCGCGAGCGCAACATCTTGCGCTGCGCCACGCATGTCGGTTCCCCGATCCCAGCGGTCGCACGTCTGATGGTAGCAAGCCATGTAGGATTTGAGCCATTCCGCCCCTGCTGTCCGGCCGCCGTCGACCAGATCGGGAGCACCGCTGATCGCCATGAAAAGCAGGCTGGGCACCCCACGTCGCGCGAGTGAGAAATGGTCGGCGCGGTAATAAAGGCCCCTTTCCGGCAAGGCCTCGGGTGTCACGACACGCCCCTGCGCGGCAGCTGCCTTGGCCAGATCCTGCTCAAGCTCATTCTGTCCATTGCCCACCAGCATCACGTCGTGCGCGGGCCCGCCGGTTTGCAGAATGTCGAGGGTAATGTTTGCCACCGTTTTGTTGGCTGGATAAATTGGGTCGACGGCATAGGCTTCAGATCCGAGCAGCCCGCGCTCCTCGGCCGTCCAAAAGGCAAAGATGGTCGTGCGTGCCGCGGGTTTTGCCTTCAATGCTCGAGCGATCTCGAACAATCCTGCCATGCCCAGCGCGTCGTCGTTGGCTCCGGGTCGAATGACGGCCCCGGCCGCATCGGGCGCACCTTTACCGTAAGCATCCCAGTGCGCCCCCAACATCACCACTTCGTCGGGCCGCGTCTTGCCGGGTAGTTTGCCCAGCACATTTGCACTCTCGACGCGGTGTTGTGTGATATTCAAGTCAGCCGAGAATGATGTTCCCGCAAGGGTAACCGGTTGGAAATCAGCCCGACGCGCCTGAACGCGCAACGCCGCGAGGTCGAGCCCAGCGCGCTCAAACAGCGAATTGGCGGCGTCGCCCTGGATCCAGCCCTGCAGCAGCACGCGCTCGTTGGGATTGCGGCGCACGATATCATAATTTTCCCCGCCGGGCGCGGTCACCGTGCTCCAACCATAGCCTGCACCAGCGGTATCATGAACGATTAGTGCCGCGACGGCCCCACGGCGGGCGGCTTCCTCGAACTTGTAAACCCAGCGGCCATAAAATGTCATGCGCCGTCCACCAAAAATACCGGCCACGGGCTCGGAGGGTGCAGCTTCGAAATCGGGATCGTTGACCAGGAACACAGCGACCTTGCCCTTCAGGTCGATACCCTTGAAATCATCCCATTTTCGTTCGGGAGCAGTGACACCATAGCCGACGAAGACCATAGGCGCAGCATCGATTTTGATCCGGTCGACAGGGCGCACGGTGCTGACGTAAACTTCGTGCGACTGAACGAATGACACGCCGCCTGCCTGCATTGTCCCGCCGATCACCTGGGTGCGGACAAGCGGTACTGCTTGGGTCCACCCGCCACCGGTAGCACCGGGCTGCAGGCCGAGAGCCCTGAGCCTCGAAATCAGCCATGCGATCGTCTTTTTCTCTCCTGCCGTACCCGGTGCTCGACCCTCGAACGCGTCGGAGGCAAGGATCTTCACGTCGTTCGACATGCGCTCGGGCGAGACCTGGGCTGCGGCACTTACCGCATTTGCAGCCAACGCCATTGCCAGCAAAAGTCGAGCCGTCCGCATTGCCCAATTCCTTATTTGGCTCGGCGTCTGCCCGAGCAGTGCTTTACGGGTTCGCCGGCTCAACTTGTTTGAGCTCTTATGACAACGATTACTGCTCGACGCCACGGCGCATATCGGTGTGCGCTGGTCGGGGAAAGAGGATTCCCGACGTGTGCGCACCGATTTCGCTCCACCCGTAGAAAACGCCGAAAATCCAGAGACTCTGGCGCCCAATCCAGCATTACTGTGGGAGTTCGCACATCGAACAGCACATTCGCAAGCACATTGTGATTTGCCTGGCGGTTAGCCAAGCCGCAGCAAACGGAGTGCTCTGTCGAGAGGTCCTTCGCCAAGTCTTCGATAATAAGTCGCGGGGACTGAACGCGGCAGAGTCCTCACGGCTCGTCTGAATTGATCTCATCAGGATCGATGACCAATTCACTCAACGGCATCTCAAGTACTGTCGCAAAATCGTTGAGCGTCTCCAAACTCATCGTATGCCAGGCTTCCGCGCGCTAAACGGTGTGCTCGGATACACTCGCGAGAATCGCTAATTTCTCCTGCGTCATCCCCATCTCGCACTTGGCGCAGGCGTTTCGCATCGTGCTTCGTTCGTCGCTCCTACAAAATGGGCGCACCAGAGCGGCAGCGAGCCCGACAGTGGAACGTCACCAGAACGATACAAGCCCGTCAGCAAGGTGACGCAGTTTTGCTGACGGCCCGCCAGATCACGAAATTAAGCCAGAGCAACCACCGCAGAGCGTAATTGCGGCGCGGTGGTGCTGGCCGCGCCAGTTCGGTTGTGTATGACGGACGAGCACCGACAAAGGGAGGCAACCTTGAATTCGTTCAAAGCCATCTTGATCGCGCTCTCCTTCGGGCTTGTCGTGCCTATATCCGATGCGAATGCACAGGTTGCCCATCGTGGCGTCACGCCACTGCACGAGATCCCACCCGGCCAGTGGATCGAGAAGGTCGTGGACGACATGGACAAGCCTGGCCAACCCTTCGTGATCCGCATTCAAGGGCAGCGTCATGAAGACACGCCCGGTCTGCTTTCCAGCCCGCCCTTCCGGAAACCGGCCGGTCGGCAGTCCACGCCAATCTTGCCGCGTTCTTTGTTGATGAACGGAGGGCTGCTTCAAGGCACAGGCCTGGCAATCTGAATGTCTACTCTGTCGGCGTTTGCTGTCCGGCCGGTTCCAGTCCTACATCTATTTTTTCGGCATTCGAGCCGCAACAGCCACCGGCAGCTGACGGGGGATTGCAGTCGTTCCATGTTATTGACATGCTACACCCAATACGCGTGAGACGACTATTCACCAGTTTTCCAATTGGATGATTAGCAAATTACAGTCAGTTTGATCTGAATTAGGCGAGAGCTGAGATGGGGATGAGGCGCAAGGCAGTCATGGTCTTTGGTGCCCGTGCGCTATTGGCAGTGATTCTGACACTGCCGATGCCGGCGTCAGCCGCTAATTGCCTGATCGCATCGTTTAGCATGCCAGTTACCATGGAGGGGTCTCGCGCTTCGGTTCCAATCGAAGTGAATGGCAAGACCGAACGCTTTTGGCTCGACACGGGCGCTTGGTTTTCTTTCATGTCGCAAGCGAAGTCGAACGAACTCGGCCTGCGTCCGGAATCCGCGCCAGAGGGGTTAATGATGGCTGGGATCGGCGGTTCGTTTACGCCGCAGGTTGCTCGCATCAAAGACTTCGCCGTGAACGGGGCGATGCTGCACAACGTCGATTTCATCGTCGGGGGATCGGACGCGGGCAACGCTTTCCTGGGGCGCAACATACTGGCAAACGCGGATACCGAGTTCGACCTCGCGCACGGGGCCGTCAAACTGGTCAAGGCCCAGCACTGCGAGAAAAGTGTCATGAGCTATTGGGCGCCCGGCAAACCATATTTCATCGCCAAATTATCGCCCGATCGGGATTCCAGATCGATTCACTCGTTCACCACTCCGATTTCGCTCAACGGCGCAACTGTACGCGCCGACATAGATTCGGGCGCGTTGACCCTGATCAGCCGCGCTGCTGCCGAACGGGCTGGAATCGACCTGAATGGTCCGGGCGCAAAGCCGACAGATGGGATTAGCGGTTTAGGCCGCAAGGTTTCGCGCGGTTGGCGCGTCCGGTTTGTCAGTGTTGCAATTGGCGATGAGACGATCTTGAATGTCCCTCTGACCGTGATCGACGGCCCGATCGCATCCGGAGATAACGCACCCGATATGTTACTGGGTATCGACTATCTGCTGGCACATCACGTCTATGTCTCGCGCGCGCAGGGCAGGATTTACATCACATACACCGGTGGGGCAGCATTTCAAAAACGGCCAGAGGACGCGCTTATCCCGCGCTTGGCCAACAAAACCGAGATACCGGTCGGGTCCCAAGTGGTCGCAGGTGTGGACCACGCAGCGGCGCCCGCAACTGCCAGCGAGTTTTCGCGCCGCGGCTCAGCTAAATTAGCGCAAAATGACTTTTCGGGCGCGATCGCCGATTTCGGCGAAGCCATCCGACTGGAGCCAACGCTTACTCTCGCTTATCGTCGGCGCTCAGAAGCCTACGCCAAATCGAATAACGCCAAGGCTGCGCGGGCAGACTTCGACAAGGCGGTGGCGCTCGCGCCGCGGGACCCGGAGCTGCTTCGCGCCCGCGCGTGGGTGCGCCATGGCGAAGGCGATGATGCGGGCGCACTTGCCGATCTCGCGGTCGCACGGCAATATACGCCGGAAGGATCGCTCGATGCGCTTGCGATCACATCGCTCTACGTCGAACTAGGGCAGGTGCAAGATGCCTTGTCGACCTACAATGCGGTCATCGCGAACCACAAAGACGACGCTCGCCTAGGCCAACTCTTAAACGGACGCTGCTGGAGCAGGGCACTTGCGAATGTCGAGCTCGATCTGGCGCTTGCTGACTGCAATCGGGCACTGAAACTCAACCCTAAAAACGGCGCTATTCTGGATAGCCGGGCGCTAGTTGAGTTCCGACTGAAGAATTTCACCGATGCCCGTGCCGACTATGACGCATTGCTGGCACACTCTGACAACCAGCCTTGGTCGCATTATATGCGTGGCTGGACGCGGATAAAACTCGGCGAGATTGGACCAGGTAGCGCGGAAAGAGACGCGGCCGTAGCAAGCGACCCCGCAATAATCGTGCGTGTACGGCACTATCTGCCTGAGTACCTTGGCAAAACCCCTGGATAATAGACGTTTTGCGGGAAGTTTTGTTTGACAGGAGCGATGCATCCTAACGATTTTGAATCGTGGCTAGAAAATGCAGGTCGTTAGCTGCCGCTCGCCATCTTGCTCGCTCAGCAACACGGTTTGTGCGGTCGGGCATACCCGTACTAAACCACGCGAGCTCGCCCCCAGCGACATCGCAGTGACCGGGCGGTGGCACGATGAATGGAGGGCAGGTTTCGGGTAAGCTAGTGGTCGAAATCCGATCCTTGGTACCCATGGGTACAATGGCAGCTACCGCCCCACTTTCCGCCGGTCAGCGCAGATTTTCGGTTTCCTGAAATAAGCCGTGCGCCGAGTAATCGCCTTTCGGCGACAGCTGGACCAAAGCGGACTTGCAACTTGCGGCGGGTAGGGAAGGATACCTGCCCTGCAGAGGCGTTTCCGCGCATCGGGTTGGCTGTCAAGAGCTGACGCCCTCGTCAGATTGCCAAGTCGATAATTTGCGCGCAGCTTGGCTACCAAGGGCAGAAGGCAAATGGCGACTCTTGCCGCGACACACGCCGACACCGACCAAGGGATGGATTTTCTCTCTGGCACGCCGCGCGCCGGCGTTATCGATCGCTGGATTTACGTCTTCACCGCGGCGACCTTTCTCATCATTACGCTGACCGGGTTTATCCCGGACTCAATTGGCAAGATTGCTGCAGTGCAGGCTGGCGAGCGTCCTCCGTTCCCGCTCGTCTTGCACATGCACGCAGCTCTGATGGGTACGTTCCTATTGTTGTTGCTGACCCAAATGGCCCTGATGGCGACCGGTCGGCGACAACTTCATCAGCGTCTTGGAATTGTAGCGTTCGGCGTCGCGGCAGTTCTAACCGCTCTTATTCATGGGGCTAACTCGTAAGCTTCACTGAGGGCTGCGCGAAGTGACGCGGACGTGTTGGTTCTCCCGTTGTTTTTCAGGGGGCCTGGCATGGGTGCCGATGCTTGGGGTTGGGGACACGGGGTTTGACGGCGG
>JAYVVA010000336.1:0-7378 GCA_043787435.1 Sphingomonadales bacterium
GCGTCTACTGCCCGCCAGACGTCGACAAAGCGCGTGTACAGCGGCGCGAAGCCGAGCCGCAGCGCATCGGGCGCCCGAAAATCGCCAATCACGCCGCACGCAATCAAGGCCTGACACAGCGGCCAGGATTGCGCGTGGCGGAAGGAAACATGGCTGCCCCGCGTGCTGCCGTCGCATGGCGAAATTACAGTGAAGCCGCGCCCGGCGCAACGCACATCCATGAGTTCGATACAATAATCCCCAAGCGCTCTTCCTTTGGCAAACAAGGCGTTGCGGTCTACGTTGTCGAAAGTCGCGAGGCCCGCTTCGAGGCCTGTCATTGCAAGCACTGACGGTGTGCCGCATAAAAACCGATCGATCCCCGGTGCTGGCCGATAATCGTCCTCGAAGGCGAAGGGCGCAGCATGACCCATCCAGCCCGACAGCGGGGAGTTCAGCTCACTTTGCAGCCGGCGCGCAACGTAGAGGAAGGCTGGTGCGCCCGGCCCTCCATTTAAATATTTATATCCACATCCGACCGCGAGATCGGCGTCACATCCATTGAGATCTACCGCGATCGCGCCAGTGCTATGGCTCAGATCCCAAATGACCAATGCGCCTTTAGCATGGGCGGCGGCAGTGATCGCGGCCATGTCATGAACTCGTCCGGATTTGTAATGAACGTGAGTGACCAATACGACAGCGACGCGCTCGTCGATGGCGGCAATGAGCTCGCTGTGCGCAACCGCCTCCAATGTGGAGTCGCTCCGCATCGCTACAACGCCTTGCGCCATATAAAGGTCTGTCGGAAAATTGCCCTTTTCGGACAGGACGACATGGCGCTGGGGACGCGCTCCGAGTGCAGCGGCGATCAGTTTGAACAAGTTCGTCGACGTCGTGTCCGCCACTACGACTTCATCGGGACCGGCTCCGATCAGCGGGGCGATCCGTGCGCCCAATTGTTGAGGCAAGCCGATCCACGCATGTCGGTTCCAGCTCGTGATCAGGCTCTGGCCCCACTCTGCGGTGATTACGTTCCGCACTGCCGCGGCGGTCTGGCACGGCAACGCGCCAAGCGAATTGCCGTCGAGGTAAATCAGCCCCTCGGGCAGGTCGAATTGCGCACGCGTATACGCCACAGGATCTGCACGATCGCGACGTTCCGCCTCCGCGAGCGAGCAGTCAGTCACGCCAGATCGCGCAGCACAGCGCGCACGGGGGCCGCATCCATGCCAGCCAGTTTCAACGGCATTGCGATCAGTTCGTAATCGCCCGCGCCAACGCCATCGAGCACGAGCCCTTCAAGGATGGCCATGCTGGCCGCCATGACCGCAAGGTGCGCATCCATTGTTTTCGAGTCCTGCGGATCGAGCGACGGGCTGTCGATGCCGATGAGAACAACACCGCGCCCGGCCAGCAGCGCAATCGTGTCCGCCGCCACCGTCGTGAAAGCTGCACCCCAGTGACGGTGGGGGAAGCTGTCGTAGGTGCGCAGCAGGATTCGCTCGGGCGCATTTGGAAGCGAAGGCGCTACCATGGCGGGCGTGATCGCCGGGCCGCACCCGCGCAAATCGATGACCCGTGCGCGTCCGATATAGGCATGCAAACTGACCGCTTCGATAGCGCGCCCATTGGGGTCGTAGTGCAGTGGCGCGTCGGCGTGCGTGCCCGCATGCGTCGAACTTTCAAAGCGCGAGACATTGACGGGACAGTCGGGCCCGTAATGCCATGTCCGCGCCGTGCGAAACGGCGTATCACCCGGCCAGACGGGCGTGTCGGGGCTCAGGGTTTGCGTGATGTCTCGCAGCATAGGCTGCTTACTGGCCGCTGGTCGCGTCGACTGCAACCCGCTTGCTTGGCGACCATGTAATGAGGTGCTGCCAGATCGGGATGCTCGCGCCTCGACAGCCAGGTTTGACAGCGGTCACGAGAGCCAAAGCGTTTCCGACGCGACCGACGCGTCTGGGAAATATCGACGCGACGCGACGATCGAAACAGTCGACGGCACTGTTCATTTCCTGCATTCCACGCAGGCCGTGGTTTGTCGCGGCATCGGAGCGAGTGTGCAAGCTTGAACGGACCAGGTAACAAGACGGTCGAAGCGGCCGGTCAGGATCTGGCCATTATTGGGGGCGGGCTCGCCGGAGGGCTGCTCGCCTATGCGCTGTCGGTAAAGCGCCCGGATCTTGACGTTTGCCTGATCGAACCCGAAACAAACTTTGGCGGCAACCACGTCTGGTCTTTCTTTGCCGCTGACATCGCGCCCGACGACAGATGGATCGTCGCCCCGTTTATCGACCACGCCTGGGACGGGTATGAAGTGCGCTTTCCCGCGCATCGGCGGCAGTTCGACACTGGCTACAGCTCGATCCGCTCAGAAACTTTCGACAAGAGGCTGCGCGACCTGCTTCCCGCGGGCTGGCCGGTCAAGGCGGCCGCACTTGACCTGTCGACGACCACGGTCTCGCTCGACACGCAAGTGACGATTACGGCCAAGGGGGTAATCGACGCGCGCGGGGCCGCCGACGGATCGTTTCTCGATGTAGGTTGGCAGAAATTTCTCGGGCAGGAGCTGCAGCTTGCCGCGCCGCATGGCCTGACTGCGCCGATCATCATGGACGCCAGTGTCACGCAGGAAGATGGATTCCGGTTCGTTTACGTTCTCCCTTTCACGGCCGACCGCCTGTTCGTGGAGGACACCTACTACAGCGACGGTCCCGTGATCGACCGCGCTGTGCTCTCGTCACGCATTGACCGCTATGCGCGGGCAGCAGGATGGAAGGTCACGGAAATCCTGAGCGAAGAAAGTGGTGCGTTACCCGTGACAATGGGCGGCGATTTCGAAGGATATTGGGCGTCGGGCGGCAACACAGCCAAAATCGGCATGCGTGCCGGCATGTTCCAGGCTGCGACCGGCTACTCGCTTCCGCTTGCCGTTCGCACTGCAGCAAAAATAGTTTCGATGCAGGACTTGTCGGGCGATGCGCTCGCGCGGGCGATGCATGACTTTGCTGCTGCGGAGTGGCAGACTGGAGGATTCTACCGACTTCTCAATAGGATGTCGTTCCGCGCCGCTGAACCGCTAGAGCGATTTCTTATCTATCAACGCTTTTATCGCCTGCGGTCCGGGCTCATCGAACGCTTCTATGCGGGCAAATCGACGCTGTTCGACAAGGCGCGCATCTTGGCGGGCAAGCCGCCAGTCTCTATCGGGCGCGCTTTAAAGGTTCTTCAGGAGACATGAATTGAAGCGCGCGGTAGTGATCGGGGCCGGTTTCGGCGGCCTCGCGCTGGCAATACGGCTACAGTCCGCCGGCATCGATACAACCGTTGTGGAAAAGCGCGATAAGCCTGGGGGCCGTGGCTATCACTGGGTTAAAGACGGCTTCACCTTCGACGCCGGGCCGACAGTCATAACCGACCCCGATTGCCTCGAACAGCTTTGGGCGCTGTCCGGACGCAAGCTTGCCGATGACGTCACGCTCATGCCCGTCATGCCGTTCTACCGGCTCAGCTGGCCCGACGGTACCAGTTTCGATTATTCTAACGACGATGCTCAGCTCAATCGGGAAATTGCCAAGCTCAACCCTGACGACGTCGCCGGATACGCAAAGTTCCTCGAATACTCAGCAACTGTTTACCGTGAAGGCTATGTGAAACTCGGCACGGTCGCGTTCCTAGACTTCAAATCGATGCTGACTGCAGCCCCTGCGCTTATTAAGGCGCAAGCCTGGCGTTCGGTGTATTCGATGGTGTCATCGTTCGTGAAGAACGAAAAGCTGCGTGAAGCCTTGAGTTTTCACGCGCTGCTCGTCGGCGGCAATCCGATGAAAACCAGTGCCATATACGCGCTCATCCACAAGCTGGAAAAGGACGGCGGTGTCTGGTTCGCCAAGGGGGGTACCAATGCGCTGATCCAGGGCATGGTCACCCAGTTTGAGCGGCTCGGAGGCGTTCTCCGTCTCAGCGACGCGGTGGCCGAGATCGAGACACAAGGCGACAAAGTGACGGGCGTGCGCACCGAAAGCGGTTGGCGTACCGATACCGATGCGGTCGCCTCGAACGCCGACATTGTTCACAGCTATCGTGACCTGATGCCAAGCAATTCGCGGGCACAGCGCGCAACCCGCAGCCTCCTCCGCAAGAAATACTCGCCGTCGCTTTTCGTGGTGCATTTCGGGATCAAGGGCACCTGGCCCGGCATTCCGCATCACAACATCTTGTTTGGGCCACGTTACGCTGGTTTGCTCAGGGATATTTACGACCACGGTGTGCTTTCGGAAGATTTCAGTCTTTACTTGCATCACCCCACAGTAACCGATCCAGAAATGGCACCAGAGGGGTGCTCGACCTTTTACGTGCTCGCGCCGGTGCCGCACATGGGCCGCTTCCCTGGCGACTGGGACGGTCATGTGGGCGACGCCCTCAAGGAACGGATCCTCGACGAGATCGAGCGACGACTGATCCCCGACATACGGTCGCGAATCGTGACCGAGTTTCATTATGCGCCGACCGATTTCGGGCGCGACTTGAATGCGCATCTAGGGAGTGCGTTCAGCCTTGAGCCCTTACTGACCCAAAGCGCTTTTTTCCGCGTCCACAACCGCGATGATGCGATCCCCAACCTTTATTTTGTGGGCGCAGGGACGCATCCCGGTGCTGGCATTCCGGGCGTTGTCGGCAGTGCGAAGGCAACAGCGGCGCTGATGCTGGAGGATATGAGGTGAAACGCCTCGCCGTTTATTGCGGCTCGGCCTCTCCGACAAATCCGGTTTACGTCGAGGCCGCCCGTTCCGTCGGCGATGCGCTCGCCAAGCGCGGGATTGGCATCATCTATGGCGGCGGACGGCTCGGACTGATGGGGGCTATTGCCGACGCGGCACTGGCTGCGGGCGGCGAAGTGATCGGCATCATCCCGCAGGCACTCGTTGATGCCGAAGTTGCCCACCACGGTTGCACCGAGTTGCGCGTCGTCTCGGGCATGCACGAACGCAAGGCCCTGTTTACCGATCTCTCGGATGGCTTTATCGCGCTCCCCGGCGGCGTTGGCACAATGGACGAATTCTGGGAAGCGATCAGCTGGGGTCAGCTGGGTTACCATGAAAAGCCCGTAGGGCTGCTTAACGTAGCTGGCTTCTACGATGGGTTGATCGCATTCAACGCCCATATGATCGATGTCGGATTCATCCGCGCGCAGCACGCTGGAATCATGCTTGCAGAGCGTGACCTTGGCAGATTGCTCGACCGCATGGCAGCCTATCGGCCGCACGAGACGATCTTTCGAATGACTGCCGCCCAGCTGTGACCGATCGCGCCGCCATCGTCGCGGCGGCGGCCGAGTCGATTGCGCGGGGTTCCAAGTCGTTCGCGCTCGCTTCCAAACTGTTCGACAAGGCGACGCGGGAACACGCGTGGCTTTTATATAGCTGGTGCCGCCGCTGCGACGATCTCGCCGACGGACAGGATCACGGCGGCGAGCGTCAGATCGTCGTCGACCCGATGGCGCGCCTTGGCACGATCCGATTTCTAACCGATGCCGCCCTCGACGGCCAGGCGACCGGCGATCTTGCGTTCGACGCGCTCGGACTTGTCGCGCGCGAATGCAACATCCCTCGCCGCTTCATAGACGACCATATTGCCGGGTTCGCGCTCGACGCCGAAGACTGGCAGCCGCGCACCGAGAACGACCTGCTGCGTTATTGTTACCACGTCGCAGGTGTGGTCGGCTGCATGATGGCAGTTATCATGGGCGTCGACGCGCGCGACGAAGAAACGCTCGACCGTGCCTGTGACCTCGGACTGGCATTCCAGCTTGCCAACATCGCGCGCGACATCAGCGAGGACGACGTGGTCGGGCGCTGCTATCTACCCGTCGACTGGCTTGTCGAAGCCGATATTCAACCCGGAGAGCATATGCGTCCCCATTTCCGAAGCCGCCTCGCCGACATGGCGTGGTGGTTGGCGAACATGGTTAGCGAGTATGAGATGTCGGCACGCGTCGGCGCCAAAGCCCTGCCATTCCGCTCTCGCTGGGCCGTGCTCGCCGCAGCCGGAATCTATGGTGATATTGCTCGTAAGGTCGATGCATTGGACCACGCTGCCTGGGATCACCGGGTCGCGACGAGCAAGGTCGAAAAAGTCGGCTGGGTGGCGCGCGCGTGGGGTCAAGCGGTCGTCAACCGTCCGATACTTGTCGGTCGCGTTGGGCTGTGGGAGCGCCCAAAAAGCTGCGGATAGACTTCGCGCCGCAAGGCTGCGGCTCGCTGGCCGGATAAAACCAATCTTCGCATGGCTTCATGGGTTACGCTGGCGATCCGGATGCGCGGAGACGGAGCAACGGCGAAAATCTACGGCCTAGGGACTGACAGGAATTTCGTGTGTCAGCGGGCATATTGGGAAAGAATGAGCCCCAGTATGTCGCGACATGCAAAGCTTTGACCCAATTTCAGCTTGGCTCCACGCATGCTCGGCCGGTGAGATTACCGAACGCTTGTTGACCCGCGCACTGCAGCCGCGCTGTCACCGCTCTGGCAAGAAAGAAGCATCGACGAGCCAGCTCAAGGTGATGACAGGTATCACGACGGCGTAAAGGAAGATGCCCCAGAACAATCCGTTGAACTTTTTGTAGCTGTGTGGAACCCAGCTGCCATGATCGGTCGCGATTGCAGAATAGCCGACGCCGAGGCGCGCCACGCCGGTAAATCCTGCGTACGACAGGTTCGTGGCTCGGCCGCGTAGCTACAGTTTGTACTCGTCCAGCAAACTCGGAACTTCTACCACGATTTGCTGCAAAGACGAGCTTGCCAAAAACCGCGACGCAGATGAGCGCTGCAAAGATTTGACCGTAACCGATCAGGCTTCGCGAAAACGAACTGGAACCGTGGAGGATGGGCGCTCGCATGGGGTAGGCGACAAGAAGTCAGCGACGAGATGCGCGCAACGCTCACTAAAATCGACGAAGCCGTGGCTTCAGACCGTAAAAACAGCACCTGATCTTTCGTTGTCGTGTCTTAATGACATAATGTCATGCTGATCTTACCTTGCGTATCTGAGACTTATGTCGAGTGCACCTGACTGTGTGGCCGTGGGGGGCATCCCTGATTACCGCGGGCAGGATCTTCGTTCCTGGCAGCTGCCGCCTTACCAATGGCGTTCAGTCGGGGTGTTCGGCTCAAGCCGCATCTTGGAAAACGCCTGATTGTACTTGGCACCCCCATTTTCGGAAAACATTAGGCTCGCATTAGGCACTGGCTAGTCGGCGATCGCTCCCTGCTCTGATCTATTTGCCACACAATCGGCTCACACACTGAGCACCGGCGTTTGTGTCAGAAGCGTCAGGATGAAATCTGGTGCGGCAGACAAATTCCGACGCCTCCGAAGGCGGCAGCGAGCTTGTCTT
>JAYVVA010000337.1:0-1612 GCA_043787435.1 Sphingomonadales bacterium
AGGGCGAGCATGACAGCGCCATTTGCCTGAGCACCGGAGTGCGGTTGGACATTTGCAAACCCGCAATCGAAAAGCTTCTTTGCGCGCTCGATCGCAAGCGTTTCGACGGCATCGGAAGGCGCGCACCCTTGATAGTAGCGCTTGCCCGGATAGCCTTCGGCGTATTTGTTGGTGAAAACCGAACCTTGGGCTTCGAGGACAGCCTTCGACACAATATTTTCTGACGCAATCAGCTCGATCTGGTGTTGTTCGCGGTCGAGTTCTTGCGCGATGCCTGCGGCGACTGCCGGGTCGGATTGGGCAAGGCTGCGCGAGAAAAAGCCGTCGGGCTGAACGTCGGAACGCAGAGGGGCTGGCTGGCTGCTCATCAAAGTTCCTTTAGGGGCTGGGCCGAAAGATCGGGCCGTCCGAGTTTGGCGACGCGACCAACGTGGCGGTCACCAGCAAATGGAGTAGCGAGAAACGTGGCCAAGGCATCCTTTGCCGTGTCGGAGCCTATCAATCGGGCACCGAACGCGATGACGTTTGCGTCGTTGTGTTCACGCGCCAGCCGCGCTGACAATGTATCCGAAATCAAGGCACATCGCGCCGCCGGGTTGCGGTTTACGGCAATTGAAATGCCAATGCCCGAACCACAGACGGCGACGCCAAAAGTGGCGTCGCCCGCCGCCACGATTTGGGCAAGGCGGTAACCATAATCGGGATAATCCACCGGAGCCGTATCATGAGGGCCAAGGTCGTCGACCTGATGCCCCTGCATCCGCAGCCAATCGGCCAGCATTGCCTTCATCTCGAAGCCGGCGTGGTCGGAAGCAAGCGCAATCGCAAGCGGGGAAGAGCGGGTGGTCATAACGACAATGCTCTAGGCAACGTGAGCGACGATTGCCACCCGCTTTTGCCACCCATGGTACGACGCAAAGTTGACCGGGCCAGCCATTCTGGTCAAGCTGCGACCATGAGAAAGTTTTTCTTTGCTGCACCCGTGTTTTTTGTCGGTGCCTGCAATTCCGCGCCACCTCCGACCAACGCAGTGGACGTGACGGCGAACAACATGATCGCGGACGATGTGACCGAGGTCCAGGATGAGACGGTTACCTCGGCGCCGGCTCAGCCCGAGAATAGAGCCGGCAGCGGGTCCGGCAAGAATGAGCAGAGCGCACAATAAGGCTGCGTCTCTCCGCTTGCGAAAACGCCATTGGCGCGTCACAGCTGAACCCTGGTTTGGTCATATTGATCACTCCAAACCGTTCGGAGAGCTGACGCCCATGTCGTCCACTGTCACTGCAAAGAGCCCGCGCAATGCGGCCGTGCAGAAGGCCGTTCACCAGCATGAGAAGCTGTCGAAGGCAGGGCTGCTCGAGCGCGCCTTCACCTTTGCATTCCGGGGTCTCGTATACGCGCAGATTTGGGAGGATCCAGTCGTCGATATGGAGGCGCTGGCGATTACGCCTGATAGCCATGTCGTGACGATTGCCAGCGGCGGATGTAACGTCCTCAGCTATCTGACAGCGGACCCCAAGGCGATTACGGCGGTCGATCTCAACACTGCCCACGTCGCCTATAACCGGTTGAAGATCGCAGCGGCGCGGCGCCTGCCAGACTATGCTGCATT
>JAYVVA010000338.1:0-1582 GCA_043787435.1 Sphingomonadales bacterium
CAGCCACCTGCCGTTCCGACGACGAGAACGAGCCATACTGCGATTTCGTCGAATGAAGACACTCCAGAAATTCGTTTCCGTACACGCCTCCGTCCCCAAATATTTTAACTACGAACGCCACTTCGCCGACCGTCAAACCTACCGAACCCGCCGCTCGGCCGCCCTGGCCGAGTGACAGTCGCTCGCTGCCTGAAGTGCGATGTTTTGGCCCAAGTCGCGTCCAGCGGAGGCAAGTGCCGATTGGTTTGACAGCACCGGGGACGCCATTCGTGTCTGGGCGGTATCGGCCCGCTCGCGTTCGAAGCCAAAGCGGCATAATGAGATAGGTGACCGGCACGAGACCGTTACAAGTCCAGGCCCATTGGTCCGAGCTGGCAAGCGCGCCACCGTTAATTGTTGTTTCCGCTCCCCAATCCGCACGGTAGCAAGTGCTCGGACCTAATAGCCTGTACGGCCGACCGGATCTGAAAGCCGCTCGGCGTCCCGCTCGTAGCGGAGCGCATCGAGGATTTTTGCACCCGCAAGCATCACCGATCCGCTGCACGCCCAGAACAGCATCCATCCGCCGGTGCCGGGATACTCAGCGAGATATCCCTTGCCGCGCTCCATGGCGCCTACGGCGAGTGCAAAGATGATCAGATAAGCCTCGACCTTGGTCTTGATCACGAACAGGCGGGAGATTTTGCGGAGCATGTAAGCCATGCAGCAAGGGTTAGGCCACCGACGCTTTTACGTAAACAACTGGTTAGTGATCTAGGTAAACTGTCAGTTAATCCGACAGTTTCAAATCGGAATGTCTAGCGCCGCGACCAGTGCTTGCCGCGCTCGACCGATATCTGCGACCAACGCGTCGCGGGTCAGATCGGAGGGGAGTATTTGCGTTGGCCAGTGTGCCGCGACGATGCCGGCAATCAGATCCAGCTTGTCCTCGTCGGCGAGAAAGCGCGCATCTACAGTGGACGGATCGGCGACGACGCGCAGACGCAGGCACGCCGGACCGCCGCCGTTCGCCATTGACTCGCGGACATTCACAGGGACCAGTTTGCGGATTGGACCGTTCCCCGCAACCATCTTCTCCAGCCACTCCCAGACGCCAAGGTTTGCCTGCGCTTCGGTGGGCAGGATCAGCGCCATCCCACCCCCCGACGGCAGCGTGACAAGCTGCGCGTTGAACAGATAGGTGCTGATGGCATCGGCGAGCGAGGTCACATCCGCGGGCACTTCCACGATTTCGACCTCGGGTAGAGACCGATGAAGACTGGCGTAGAACCCAGCTTTGTCGGCGAACGCCTGTTCGTGCGTGAACAGCACGCGTTCGTTTGCGACGGCGACGACGTCGTTGTGAAAAGCGCCAGCCGCAATGGCCGCTTCCGATTGCTCGACAAACAGCGGCCGTGCGACTTCGTGCAGTCGCGCGACTGCTTTTGACGCCTCGATGTGCTGGCGTGCCGGGAAAACCCCGCCGGGTTTTCCATACACGAATACTTCGACGCCAGGTGCACCATGATGCAAAGCCAGTCGCATGTGGTTGGCCGCCCCTTCATCGCCAAACGGGGGCGGGACCGGCGCGTGGATCGCAAAG
>JAYVVA010000339.1:0-2309 GCA_043787435.1 Sphingomonadales bacterium
GTGCTTGTTCCCGGACAGGTCACAATGGCCGTCTGGCGCGCCATTTACCGGGGGGCGGTACCGCGGCTCGATCCTGCGTCGGCACCAATCATTGCTGAAAGTGCTGCCTCGGTGGCGCGGATATTGGCACGCGGTGCACCGATTTATGGTATCAACACCGGCTTTGGAAAATTAGCCAGTGTAAAAATAGAGGCGGGCGACCTCGCCAGACTCCAGCGCAACATTGTCTTGTCACACGCGGCCGGAACCGGTTCGCATTCGCCGGTTGCGGTCATCCGCCTGATGATGGCGCTGAAGCTTGCGAGCCTTGCACAGGGTGCGTCGGGCGTTCGACCCGAGACAATCGCCTTGATCGAGGCCTATCTTGTCAAAGGCCTGACTCCAGTTGTTCCCGCGCAGGGATCGGTCGGCGCATCGGGTGACCTCGCGCCGTTGGCACACATGGCAGCGACGATGATCGGTGTCGGTGAAATCTTTGTCGGCAACCGGCGCTTGCCGGCCCAAACTGCCCTTGGTGAAGCGGGATTGTCGCCCCTCGTCCTTGGGCCCAAGGAGGGCCTTGCGCTGCTCAACGGTACGCAGTTTTCGTGCGCGAACGCGCTTGCAGGGTTGTTTGGTGCTGACAATCTGTTCCAGTCCGCGCTGGTGACGGGGGCGTTGTCAACCGAAGCGGCGAAAGGCACCGACGCGCCGTTTGATCCTCGGATCCATGCACTGCGCCGTCATCCGGGACAGATCGCTGTGGGCGCGGCGCTGCGTACGCTAATGGCAGGGTCGCAGATCCGGGCTTCGCATCGCGACAATGATCCCCGCGTGCAAGACCCGTACTGCCTTCGGTGTCAGCCGCAGGTCATGGGCGCAGCACTCGACGTCTTGCGACAGGCCGCCACGACGTTGTTGACCGAAGCGAATGGCGTGTCGGACAATCCGTTGATCTTTCCCGAAACCGACGAGGCGCTTTCGGGGGGCAATTTCCATGCCGAGCCGGTTGCATTCGCTGCGGACATGATTGCGCTGGCGGTTTGTGAAATCGGGTCGATTGCCGAGCGTCGCGTTGCCATGCTTGTCGATCCGGCGCTTTCAGGGCTGCCCCCCTTCCTGACGCCAAAGCCTGGCTTGAATTCGGGCTTCATGATCCCGCAGGTTACTGCTGCAGCGCTGGTTTCGGAAAACAAGCAGCGGGCCTACCCCGCCAGCGTCGATTCGATCCCGACTTCGGCGAATCAGGAAGATCATGTCTCCATGGCCGCGCACGCAAGCCGGCGTTTACTCGAAATGGTTGCCAACGCCTCGGCAGTAATCGGGATTGAGCTGCTTGCCGCTGCACAGGGCTGCGACTTCACCGTTGGTTTGAAATCATCCAAAGGGCTTGAAGCCGTTCGCACCTGCCTGCGTGCCGAAGTGCCCATGCTGCAGGACGACCGGCATATCTACCCGGATATGGAGGCGGCGAACGCGCTTGTCCGCTCGGGTCGGGTCGTCGCTGCCTGTGGCTTGGAATTGCCAGGGATCTCGGGATGAGCGACTGGCTCCACATCCACCGCGGCATTCTACCACTTATCGTGACATTTCCGCATACCGGAACTACCCTTCCCGACGGGATCACCGCGGGTCTAGTGTCATCCTGGCGCGCGTTGAAGGACACCGACTGGTGGATCGATCGCCATTATGATTTCGCCAGCGACATGGGCGCGACAACGATCCGCACGAGCATCTCGCGTACAGTGATCGATGTGAATCGCGATCCTTCGGGCCAGTCGCTTTATCCGGGGCAGACGACCACCGAACTCTGTCCGGCGACGACGTTCGACGGCGAGCCATTATACCGGATTTCGGGCCCGTCGGTCGAAGAGATCGCCCGACGCAAGCACGCATATTTCGATCCGTATCACGGGGCAATCGCGGCTGAGGTTGCCCGGCTGCGCTTACTGTATCCGCGGGTGGTTGTCTACGATGCGCATTCGATCAGGAGCAGGGTTCCGCGTCTGTTCGAGGGCGCCTTGCCGCACATGAACATCGGCACAAACGGCGGAACAACCTGTGCTGCAGACCTGTCGAGCGCCGTCGAAACGATTTGCGAGGCAACCCCGTTCAGTTTCGTATTTAATGGGCGGTTCAAGGGGGGCTGGACGACGCGGCATTATGGTCGACCCGATGAGGGCGTTCATGCGATCCAGATGGAGTTGGCGGCTCGTGGTTATCTCGATGAACCCGGCGATATGACCGTTGAGAATTGGCCGCCGACGTTTTGCGCAACACAAGGTTCGTCGCAGCGAGCCGTGCTTGCCGACATCCTCGCCGCCTGTCTG
>JAYVVA010000340.1:0-4873 GCA_043787435.1 Sphingomonadales bacterium
TTTCCGCGGCGTCGGCATCAACGGCCCGGTAAATCGTCTTGAGCGCAGCAGCGAGGGTTTTGCGGTCTTTCCAGCTCACAAACGCCATGCTGTTGCGCAAGAGATGGACACTGCAAGTCTGAACGATCGTCTCGGGGAACACAGCGGTGATCGCGTCGGGAAAGCCTTTAAGGCCGTCAACGACGGCAAGCAGGGTATCTTCTGTGCCGCGGTGCTTGAGTTCGTTCAGTCGGGGGGCCCACGAAGTAGACTTCGTGGGGTGGCATCACACGAAGCCAAAACTTGGCACCTTCGCTACCGCCAAGTCGCCCATGAACACGTGAATCAAGTACTTGCCGCGTGGGCGCGCTCTCACTTACCTTTTAGCGCATCGAGAGCTGCTTTGGCGGCTGCGTCGGCTACTTTTTTGGCCGCTTTCATAGCATCAGCCGCTGCTTTCGCGGCAGCGTCAGCACCGTTACTACCCTGCGAGTTAACATTTTGCTGGTTGGCGAGGTCAGCCGCGGCCTTCGCAGCGTTGTCTGCTGCCGCTTGCACAGCCTTGTCGTTCGCGGCTTTTAACGCGTCCTGAGCAGCCTTCGCCGCGTCTTTCGCTGTCTGATCGGCAGCAGCCTGCGCAGCGGCCGTCTTGGCCGCGTCCTTCGCAGCCTTGTCAGCTGCAGCCTGCGCTGCCTGATTGCCAGAGGCACTGAGCGCATCAGCTGCGGCTTTAGCCGCATCCTTTGCCGCCTGATCTGCAGCTGCCTGGGTAGCGGCCTGAGTGGCTGCCGAGGCAGCCCGGTCTGCTTCGGCCCTGGTGGCGGCATCTGCCGCCGCTGAAGCCGCTTTCGCCGCAGCGTCTGCGGCAGCCATTGCAGCAGCAGCATTGGAGCTGCTTTTGGCATTGTCTGTACTGGCTTGAGCGGCTGCGTCCGCAGCACGCTGAGCAACGACAGGGGCGGCTTGGGCAGCCTGACCACCAGAAGCTTTTGCCTGTGCAGCACCATTTGCGGCTTGGGCGCTTGTATCGGCAGTCGCGCCGGGTCTGTCTTGCTCCGCGCTTGCCACCACTGACATTTTAACCGCTTCGACCGCCTTAACCGCAGAGGTCGAAGCTTCGGTCGCAGTGCGTATCGCGTTCGTTAGATCGGCGACATCGGCATGACCGCCTGTCGTTCCGTTGACCAGGCCTCCGGTGACGCTGTCTAAAGAGACTGGCGCCTCATATACCGCGGCCAGAATTATCGGAACTGTACTTACGGCAACTTGCGATACGGGCGCGTTCACTTGCGAAGCTAGTATCCTAGCCGGCTCCTTACCAGCGGCTGGCGACACGACGATTTTAGTAACGCCGTTGGTTTCGATGCGCATGCGATAAAGATCGCGTGCGCCCACGATGGCAACTGATCCAGGCCGCAAAAGGTCGTGAGCCCCACCATCGCCGGTCGCCACTTCGACCGCACCTTCAAGCACTTCGACCGATGCACCCTGCGGCGTTACGCCCACAGCAAATGTCGTGCCTTTCACAACAGCTGCAAGATACGGCGTCCGGACTTCGAAATGAGGCGTTGTTTTCTTTTTGATCATGAAGACGACGTTGCCGAATTCCTCGATCATTTGTGTGAAGCCAGATGCTTGAGCTTCGGGCTGGAGTTGAAGGCGCGACCCTGACGCAACCATCATATACTCGCTGCCCCGAACGAGCACTGCACGAGCTCCAGGTCCGGTGGTTACGGTATCACCTGCAGTTACCGACAATCCGCGTGTGGCAACCCGGCTAAGCCCGCGATGAGAAACGTGGACGGATCCGCTCATCTCGCTAACGGTCCAACTGGTTTCATTCGCAATAGCCATCGTAGAACAGCTTGCCGCGAGAATAGCGATCAATCGCTTAAACACACGTCTCTCCATTCTTGCCCCGTTTAGCAGGAGTAAAGATCGAACCGTTGCAATTGAGTTTTGCGATAGGGTGAAGATTACCTTCACCAGTCTGGCGTAGGCTAACTATTTGCAAACGCTTGGTTGCTAAGCTCTACCGACGTTATTTCGGAGATGGGGATGTATCGCGCCACGTGCAGCGCAATATTGGCTGTAATGGGCTTGCTGATGGCGTCGGGTGGGGCAGCACACACCCAACTCAACCAGGTCGATCCCTCAATCATTGAGCGCTCGTTGCTGAAGCCGAACGAACACGTCAGCAGAATGGACGCTGCGATAGTCGCTCCGCCGATCAATACGTCCCCAACCGGTCGCACCGGGTCGCCGCGCGTCTCTTCGTCGATTGTGGTCGAAGGAAGTCCAGACATTCCGCGTATCATTTTCCGCGACGCAATCGTTACCTATCTAGGTCGTGATCTGTCGGACAGTGATTTGGCCCAGTTAGCAGGCGCCGTTGCCAGCGCGGCGCGGAAAGCGGGGTTCCCGTTCGCCAGCGCCTGGATCGAGCCACAACGATTAGCTGATGGAATTTTGCGGGTGAGACTCGACGCCGGAGAATTATCTGCAGTTCGCGTAATCGGTGCAATTAATCCCGATGCAGATCGCATCCTGACCACCGCACTCGTGACTGGCCATTCGGTACATCGCAGCGACCTCGAGCGGGCACTCCTGCTTGTCGGCGATATTCCGGGCGTGACCGTAAAAGAAAGCAAGTATATCCGCCAGGACGGATTTGGTATCTTGCTGGTCACCATCACGAACACACAGTCAAGCGTCTACGCTCAGGTCGACAATCGCGGAAGCAGAGAAATCGGACCGATCCGATCCACACTACTCGGCAATGTTCGTAATATTTTGCAGCCGGGTGACGAGCTCACTCTGATCAGTGCTCAGACACCATTTCATCTTTCAGAGTTCGTCTTCGTTCGAGGACGCTATGCAGCACCTATAGACGCCCAAGGTTCTGTCATGGCAGTATCGACATCGTACGGACGAACCAACCCTGGCGCGTCTTTAAAGTCGCTACGCCTTATCGGCGAGAGCGTCGATGCGGCTATTAGCTATTCGAGACCTTTACTGCGCTCACGTGAGAAAAGTCTCTGGGGGGTCCTCGAATTTCGTGGCTTGAGCAGCGACCAGACGCTGCTGGGCAATCCATTGCGCAACGATTGTATAGCAACACTAACAACCTCGCTCCTCGGCACTATTAAAGCTGCGGGAGGCTTTTTGCGGGGACAAATCGTGTTGGTCGATGGCTTGCCGCTGCCCGGCGTCACGCATGAGAGCGACTTGCGTAAATCGCGCAGCTATGGCGATGCTCGGTTTGTGACGTTGGGGTTCGACGTCGAGTGGACCGCGCGGCTCGCCAAACGTCTTAGTATCGCCATCGCTTCGCAGGGACAGCTGGCATCGCGCGCCCTGCTCGCAACGTCACAGATCAGCGTTGGTGGCGCCTCATTTGGTCGGGGTTATGATTATGCTGAACGCACCGGCGACAACGGTATTCTTGGATCTGGTGAGTTACGCTACGATGTGCGTAATATCTCAGCGCGCGTAATTGATCGCCTGCAGTTTTATGGCTCTGTTGACGGCGGCTATGTGAGTAACCTGCGCGGTGGCGCGGGTGGAGGTCCGCTGCTGTCGACCGCAGCAGGCTTCCGGTTTGGGCGTGGGCGGTTCGGCGCAGAACTCGAATTCGCCCTGCCCCTGAACAGCGATCGCTTTGACACCGTTAACAAGCAGCCCCGGATCTCTTTTAGAATTTCCCGTGTTTTCTGATGGATTTAAGGTTACCTCATCATTTTTTAACGCAGCGCCGGCGGTCCTCATCGATTATCATGGGGGCCGTAGCTTTAATCGGCTTTTACCTGTCACTCTGTACTTCAGGACCACTCGATTGGGCGTTATCGACCATCCGCTTCGGCATCACGCATCGCTCAGCGAGTGGCGAAGTTGTCGTCATTGAAATGGACGCCAAAAGTGCCGCGTCGATTAAGCGCTGGCCTTGGTCTCGTTCGAACTACGCAGCTGTTGTAGACCATTTGCGAGAGGCAGGCGCTGCCACAATCGTCTTCGACGTAGATTTTTCGTCTCTTTCTGACGAGCAGGGCGATCGCGCCTTGGCAGCTGCCCTGTCACGCGCGCAGGGTAAAGTCGTGTTGCCAACCTTCGGGCAAGGTGCCAGTTCTTCGGATCAACGCACAATCGACTCGATCCCGATTGCTGCTCTTCGATTCAACGCGGCGTTGGCTTCCGTCAGCATCGCGCCGGACCCTGATGGAGAGGTCCGGTCGATGCCGTTCGGAACGGTGACCGCTGGAACGCCGCGACCCTCGTTATCAGCCTACATCGCCCAGCGCTCGGGGGCTGCCGACCTATTGTTTCCCATCGATATGTCGATTGTTCCGAGCACGATCCCTCGGTTGAGCTTCATCGACGTTCGCGACGGCAAGTTCGATCCGGCAACACTACGGGGAAGAACTGTCCTGATCGGCGCGACGGCGATCGAGATGGGCGATCGCTATAGCACGCCACAATGGGGAGTGCTCCCTGGGGTGATCGTGCAAGCGATGGCAGCTGAAACGTTGCTTCGAGGCGTTCCCGTCAACGGTTCGCCTGTCGTCCCCGTACTGCTGGCACTGCTAGGAGCAGCTGTCGTTATCGCGTCACGCTCGATTCTATCGATCGTCATCTCTGCTGGTGGGGCCGCCGCTGTCGTGGTGGTGCACATATTGGTTGCACAGTATGTAGAGCTTGTAACTTATCCGATGGCTGCCGCCTTGGGCATCATCAGCCTCGCCGGAGGTCTCTGTTTCGCTCGTGAAGCTGTGGGACGTTTCAAAAGGCAGCGCACGACCGATGAGGCAACAGGCCTTAAAAATGCAAAAGCGTTATTGGCGTCACCAGTTGCACCGGGCGCGGCGACGCTCGCCGTTATCCAGATCAACAATTACGA
>JAYVVA010000341.1:0-4185 GCA_043787435.1 Sphingomonadales bacterium
TGCACCGTCGGCTGCCGAAGCGATGGCGATCGCGCGCGATCTTATCCTTGTCGAGAACACTGGGGCACGAGTACATTTCCGCCAGGTTACGACGGCCCCTGCCCTTGCTCTTATTCGCGAGGCCAAAAAGCGAGGCTTACCCGTAACCTGCGGCGTTGCGCCGACACACTTGTTGCTCAGCGACATCGCTGTGGGCGATTATCGCACCTTTGCCCGCCTCTCGCCGCCACTGCGGTCCGAAGACGATCGGCGGGCTTGCATCGAAGCGCTGCGCGACGGCACTGTCGACGTTTTGTGTTCCGCGCACGATCCGCGCGGTCCCGAAGCCAAGCGCCTTCCCTTTGCCGATGCCGAGCCCGGCGCTTCAGGCGCAGAAACCTTGCTGGTACTTGGTCTCGGCCTGGTGCGCGACGGGGTCATTGACCTCCCGCGTCTCGTTGCTTTGACTAGCCGTAATCCCGCGCGCATTCTTGGTGTTGATTGTGGGCGGCTCGATGCCGGTGCGCCTGCAGATATTGCAATCGTCGATGTCGATCGACCATGGCGGATTGACGGAACACGTTTTGCCTCGTCGGCTGGGAATACGCCGTTCGACGGTCTGCCCGTTCAGGGCAGAGTCGTCCGTACACTCAAGGGCGGACGGACGATCTTCGAACTCTGAAGGGCCAAGGACCGTCTCTGGCATGAATGCTGCCGCGAACCAGCCAAAGTCGAGCATGAGCGAAAGGCAATCAGGTTCGTCAGCTGACGACTGGCGCAGCAGTCGTGCAACGGCCGCTTCAGTCGGTTTTCCTTCGGGCCCGAGCGAGCCTGGGTTTAGCGTGCCGCTAACTTGAACGTATGGCGCTGGACCCAGCGTGCTGGCGCATCACCGTCTTGGACGCGTACAAAGCAGACACTTCCTGCCTGCTTGATCCGTGCGCACAGCCGGTTGGCGTCTGCGCGTGTTTCAAGACCACCGATCGCGACACGAACGAGGCTGGCGTTCCTGAACTTGGCGGCACCATTGACGGCATCGTATTTCGCCAGATTTACGCGGTTGGACAAGCGGTCCCAGGCGCGCTGAGCGGACGATGCGTTCTGAAACGCACCGATCTGCACGACAAACTTGCCAGTGCGAGCAGGATGGAAGGCAGCGACTTTGACGGTAGCAGCCGAACGCGACGGCCGAACGACCGCCTCGCGAACCGGGCGCGGTTCGGCCCGGATCAGAACAGGCGCTGGTGTCGGACGCACTGTTGATGCTGTCGAAGGCATGACCGTGAATACTGGCAAAGCCACGGCAGTGCGTACCGGCGAAGCCATGGCAGTGGCTACAGTCGAAGTCGAAGTCGAAGCCGCAGCCGCAGCCGTTGACGCAGGCCTCGTTTTGGCAGTCGTCGCAGCAACTTCGAAAGCTGGTTGCGGATCGGCCGTGGCGATAGCCACAGGTACATGCGATGGCGCGGGCGCAACAGCAACCGGCGCAACCGCTTCCTGCACCGAGGCTGTGCGTATTGCAGGGTTGACCGGTGCCAGTGCCAAACGTGTTGGCACGCCGCCGTCGAGACGTGGTGTCACGCCCAGCAATGTAGCAACCTGATCGGCGGCCCCGGCAGGACGCGCGAATTGGGCCCAACCAGCAACGCGAGCATCCGCCTCGTCAGGAGACAGATCCTGCACTGCCATAACACGCGCATTCGTCCACTTGCCCGCCAGCGCATAGGCAAGTGCGAGATTTTGGCGGGTTTTCGCGCTTGCATCTGGCGCACGAGTTGCGAATTCGAGAATTCGGACGGCCTCATCCGGGTCGCCGGCGAGCGCTACGGCCAAGCCGAAATCGGCGGCGGGCAGCCTGTCTCGATAACTGGCGAGTGTCGATCTGGCTGCGTCTTTGCGACCTTGCGCAATCTGCGCAAGCGCAAGATTGAGCGCGGCACGCTCACGCTCGGGATCGAGCGCCAGCGTGTCAGAAAAGCTTTGTTCGGCCGACTGAAAACGACCAGCCGCAAGGTAAGCCTGGCCCAATAGCATCCGATACCGCGCGTCGCGCGGCTGGAACGCCACAGCGCTCTCGGCCAGTGTGACTGCCTTAGTCGCTTGTTTCTTGGTGAGCGCTGCACCTGCGCGCCGAGCAATGACTGCTGCATCGTGAACGCCCTTGGCGTCGGACGCTTGCGTTTGGCCTTGCGCACGCCCGCTGACACTTCCTGCAATCGTCAATGTCCCAAGCACCAGCGCCGATGTCGTCAGTTTTGCGATCGCCATTTTCTTCATGGAGAGCTCCCTGCTCATTTTATTTGGTCACAGTTGTCAGGTGTTGCCGCGCGGGCCATTTCAGCGATCGCAGGCTGCTGCGAGAGAAAATTGTCGAGAGCGTTGATGACCAAGGCCTGCGCCGATTTGTGCGCCATTGCACACGCCAGTCGCAGGTGAAGATGACGTTGAGGGTCGAGCCGCAGCGTGAATGCTGCTTTCGCCTTCGAACCGGCAGCTGCACGCGGCATCGCCGGACGAACAGCAACAGGGACGAATACGGGTTCACATGTCGGTTCGCTGGCGAACTCGCGCTCGAGTTCGGCCTGCTGGAGCACGACAACCGGTACATCAACGAGGCCTGCCGGCAGCATCTGCATGATTTCCGCGCTGATCGGCTCGACATTTGCCGGACCATGATCATGTCCCATGTCGTTCCAGCCCAGATCTTCATGCTGCGGCTGCTGAAAACCTGAAAAGCCAAAACTGGCAAATCCCTGCGGACGCATCGCGGGCTTGGCCTGTCCCTTGCGCGCAAGAAGCGATGACGACAACGACGCGAGAGGTTTGGGTTCACCCATGACAACCTCCCTCACTGGCCAACCACGCGGCGGCCGAAGCCACCGCCGGCGGGACGATGCATGACCGGAGCGGCACTCGCGACGCCGGGCGCCGAGAAGACTGTACGGCGAAAATGCTTTTCGAGTCGGTCTGAAACATATTCCCACAGCTCGGTGATTTCAGCAGCCGAACGGCTCTTGGGATCACATTCCATCACAGTCCGACCGTCGATCATCGAGGCGGCAAAGTCGGTCCGGTGATGCACCGTAACCGGGGCAACCGTACCATGCTGCGACAGGGCGACGGCGGCTTCATAGGTAATCTTTGCCTTGGGCGTGGCGCCATTGACGACGAACAGCAATGGCTTGCCTGCGCGATCACAGAGATCGACCGTTGCTCCGACGGCCCGAAGGTCGTGCGGACTAGGGCGCGTCGGAATGACGATAAGTTCTGCGACAGCGATCACGCTCTGGATCGCCATGGTTATAGCCGGCGGCGTGTCGATGACGGCTAGGCGGAAACCCTGCTGACGCAACATTTCGAGATCGGCCTGAAGCCGTGCGACGGTGGTCTGGGCGAAGGCTGGGAATTCCGCTTCGCGCTCATTCCACCAATCCGCCAATGACCCTTGTGGATCGATGTCAATCAAAACGACGGGACCCGCGCCGGCGCGTTGCGCCTGCACGGCAAGATGGCCGGAGAGGGTCGTCTTCCCCGATCCGCCTTTTTGGGAGGCCATTGCCAGTACGCGCATCGACAGTCCTTGGATGTTGTCAGATCCAGCAAGGGAATGTCATGCACGTCGCTAAGATTGCGTTAAGATCGCGGCAGATTCGTATTGCGTGTCGTTATGTCGCAATCGTCGATTTAACTATGCTAACCACATGTTTATTTGAATGGTGGCAAGAACGGCGTCTTCGGGCGGTCAATGGGGAAAACTATGTCGTGCGTATCTCGTACCGTTCTCGGGCTCGCTCTGGCGATCAGTGCGGGGACGACGCCGGCGGTCGCCGACACAAACACCGGCTATCAGCTGTGGAACCAGGGCGAATTTTACGGTGCGGTTGCGCAATGGCGCCCTGAGGCGATCGCAGGCGACCCGATCGCGCAGTACAATCTCGCCCGCGCCTATCAATTGGGCAGGGGCGTGCCGGTTGACCTAAAAATGGCCGAGACGTGGTTCGGAAAAGCGGCCACGCAAGGGCATTTGCCCAGTCGCGACAATTTTGGTCTCGTCCTGTTCCAAAACGGTGACCGGACGACAGCTATGCCCTATATCAAGGAAGCGTCGGATCGCGGCGATCCGCGCGCGCAATACGTGTTGGGCACGGCATTGTTCAACGGCGATACCGTCAAGAAGGACTGGGTTCGTGCGTATGCCTTGATGAC
>JAYVVA010000342.1:0-3138 GCA_043787435.1 Sphingomonadales bacterium
AGACGCTTGCTGCAAATACGGTCCGAGGCCTCCCACAAAACGACCAAAGCGTTGTCCATCGCATCGTTATAAACCCGTCGTTCCAGGCGCGGCTTGCTCCGATCACTGCGGCGAGCGCCGCGGAGAAGCCGAGCGGCATGCTTGCGATGCAACCCCGTTACAGCGGTGAACTCGTCCAGTATGCGACCGCGTACGGTGCGGTCGCCACTTCGATATCGTTCACGCGTCGATGCTATCAAATCGTCTCGCGTCGCCATGCTGATCTTCCTCATCTGCTCGCTCCACTGCCATAGCTCGGGAGCATTCTAGATGAGGCAACGGCTTGATCGCCGGGAGCAAATCAGGCGAGGCAATGCGACCGCTCACCGTAATCGACGCGCGACAGCCTCAAATAACTCGGGGATGCAATCCGAGCCCCCGACGTTATCGGCCCATAAGCTGCCTTCGACAGCCGCCGCCGACTCGCCCAGCTTTGGTTCCCCAAATATTGTAGCCGTGCCTGCCAAGTTATGGGCAATATTCTCGGCGTGGGCCAATAGGGGCTCTCGCTCCTCACCGGCAGCCGCCGCCAGCGCCTCTTTTATTCCAGCCAGCCTAACCTCGTAGGCCGCTTTGGGGTAAGCAAATCTGTTGGCGAGAGTCATCTCTGCGGATCGCCAGCTTCCATCGTCACCGACGGGCTCCGACCCTACGGTGCGGCCATGACCGAGCTGGGCAATGCCGCAAAACAAAAGATCGGCCGCTGGGCCAACAACAGATCAGAAAACAGCCATTTGCCGTTCCGACGAAGGGAGCGTGCGATGCTGCGGTTCCGACAGATAAAGACTTTACAAAAGTTCGCCTCGGTCCACGCCAATGTTTACAATCATTCCAACCTCGAACGTCATCTCGTCGACAAAAAGACATTCAAGGAGTGGCGCTCCACCGCCCTAGCCGAGTGGAGGGTGCTCGCCGTCTGAGCGCCCAACTCAAAGAACCAGCTGCGCCAAACGGAAACAAGTGCGCAGACGACTGACAGCACCCCCACGCCCTATGGCACGACCAGCAAGTACACAAAAACGGCAAAGATCACGAGATGCACCGCGCCATGCAGCACCGTCGTACGTCCGCCTCCCAAGGTCAGGATAGAGACTCCGAAAGTCAGCACGAGAAGCACTATTTCCTTGCTTCCAAGCCCCAGGACAAAGGGCTTGCCGAGCCACAGTGAAACTCCGGCGACGGCGGGGATGGTGAGAGAGATTGATGCGAGACCGGAGCCCAGAGCTAGGTTCAAACTAGTTTGTAAGCGATTCCGACGAGCTGCTTGGACAGCCGCCACGCTTTCAGGAAGTAGCACCAAAGCAGCGACAATTCCGCCTACTAAGGCTCCAGGTTCAGCCACACCTAGGTGCCGCACGCCTGACTCGATCGGATAGGACAGCGTCTTTGCCAACAATACGACCGCGCCAAGCGCGACGAGAAGTAAGGCTCCGGACAGAGCAGTTACCCAGTTTGTCGGCGGCGGCCTATGTGCGTCCTCGTCTGCGAAGCCCAACTCAGGAAGAAAGTAGTCGCGATGCCGGACAGTTTGAATAAACAGAAACGCGCCGTAGGCAACTAACGAAACTATGGACACTAGGATTAATTGACTTGGCGTAAATACGGGGCCAGCCGCGGAAGACGTGTATACCGGAAGGATTAAAGTAAGCGTTGCAACAGTGATTAGAACAATCAGGAATGCCGACGCGCCGGGCACCTGAAAGCCCTGCCCGCCATGCTTGATTCCACCGACGATGACACATACACCAACGATACCGTTCAAGACGATCATTACCGTCGCGAAAAGGGTGTCTCGCGCTAGTGTAGAGCTGGTGCCATCATCCGAAAGTATCAACGAAATAATCAAGGATGCTTCGATCAGAGTGACGGCCGCAGCCAGCACAAGAGTACCGAAGGGCTCTCCGACACGATGCGCGATTACCTCTGCGTGGTAGACTGCGGCGAATACGGCAAAGATCAGGGCAGTAAACAGTGCGACAGCGCCGAAGCCACCGGCCGACGATGGACTGAGGACCGCCAGCATGATCAACGCGACGATTGGGAGAAGCACAGACCACGTTGGAGTGCCTCCGCTGGTTAGGGCTTTGGTCGTAGCGTTCTCCCTTCCATCACGCACGCTCGAGATGCGGGCCGAGAATACCTGTGGTTTTGGACTGAGCGACTGCGCTGCTGAACGTGTCTGGAAAACTGCTCGTACGCTGCGTTACGCACCCCGTTGCTCTGCAAGTCTCAGCAAAACTTCGACCCAACGTTAAGATAGGTTACGAAATTCCCCTACCGAAATACGCCGTAGTGTACGTCACGCACATGTCCGTTCTGCGTGTTTACAAGAATTAGGTCCGGACCATAGCGGAACCACCGATAATGACGCGGAGGCGCGGATAGGCCAAACAGGTGATAGTCGCTGAAATAGTAAGTTGAGCCGAACAAAATATGGGGCAAGACAGCGCCAATGTGCCAACGCCTGTAGGCATAGCCATGCGGGTATCGGTATGGGTGAGGACGATAGTGGGGTGGCCGATGGAAGCTTGGGCGATGGTCGAAATGGGGCGGTCGCAAGTGACCAGGACTCGGGCGCGGCGGTTGAACCTGCGGACGATCTGGGCGTGGCGGCTGAATTTGCGGACCACCGGGTCGCGGCGGTTGGATTTGGGGCCCCCCATTTCCAGGGCGCTGCGGTGCCTGAGGACCATTACCAGGTCGCGCCATTCGATCCTGAGCGAATGCGAGCGACGGAATTAACACGAAGACCGCAGCGATCCGCCAAATCCGTCGTGCCATAAATAAGCTCCCACGCGCTAATTCCAAGCAATAACTACGTCAAACTGAACGCAAAGCAACCCTCGAATTGAGCCCGGTGGCCTCAGCCACGGCGCCTATCTGAGACTGCGAGTTCCACCCTCGCGGAACGTCTGAGCAATCTGACACACTGCTTTTCAAGTTTAGAGCCAGTCACCACTGAAATTATATCTGCAGTGTTTGAAGACACGAGCAGCGTCCAAACCGTCCTGGCTAATCTTAACCAGATCTGGCTCGGCGAAACTGAACAGAGCGATGGGTGGAATTTCTGTCTGATGGCGACCAGTATGGTGGACTTGC
>JAYVVA010000343.1:0-2658 GCA_043787435.1 Sphingomonadales bacterium
AAATGGCATGATAGGGACCGGTTTGTGCTCTCCGCCGGACACGGGTCGATGCTGATTTATGCCCTGTTATATCTCACCGGGTACGAGGCGCCAACGATCAACGACATCAGGAATTTCCGCCAGTTTGGCAGTCCGTGCGCTGGGCATCCGGAGAACTTCGAGTTAGCGGGCGTCGAATGCACGACCGGACCGCTGGGACAGGGTCTCGCGATGGCGGTCGGCATGGCCGTCGCCGAACGGCATCTGAACGCGATGTTCGGCAACGATCTGGTCGATCACCGAACCTGGGTGATTGCAGGCGACGGCTGCCTGATGGAGGGGATCAACCACGAGGCGGTCGGCCTTGCCGGTCACCTCGGCCTCGGACGGATGATCGTGCTGTGGGACGACAACCGCATCACGATCGACGGCGCAGTGTCGCTGTCGTCAAGCGAAGACATCCCTTCGCGCTACCGTGCCAGCGGCTGGCACGTCGAGGCGTGCGACGGTCACGATCCAGCCGATGTTATTCGCGCGATCGACGCGGCGCTGGCCGATCCGCGTCCCTCGCTGGTCGCGTGCCGCACGATCATCGGCAAAGGTGCGCCAAACAAGCAGGGCACTTCGGCGACCCACGGCGCCGCGCTCGGCGCCGCCGAAGTCGCGGCAGCGCGTACAGAACTGGGCTGGACCGCCGAACCATTTGTGGTCCCGGAACCAATTCTGGAAGCCTGGCGCGCCACCGGCAAGCGCGGCGCGGATGCCCGGACGGCTTGGGACGCACGCCTCGCAGTGGCAGCGCGCGGTGACGAGCTCAACCGCCGAATGTCGGGCGATGAAACGCCCGACGGGTGGTTGAAGCCCTATCTCGACAGCCTGATTGCCGCGCCGCAGAAAATTGCCACCCGCAAAGCATCCGAGCTGGCTCTTGGCGCCATAAACGATTCAATTCCGGAGACGCTCGGCGGGTCAGCGGATCTAACCGGTTCCAACAATACCAAAACATCCGCTACCAACCAACTGACAAAACACGATTATTCTGGCCGGTATATCTACTATGGCATCCGTGAGTTCGGAATGGCGGCAGCGATGAACGGCATGGCGCTGCATGGCGGCATCATCCCTTATGGCGGCACATTTCTCATCTTTGCCGATTATTGCCGCAACGCCATTCGCATGTCGGCACTGCAGCGCGTTCGCACTGTCTATGTCATGACCCATGATTCTATCGGGTTGGGCGAAGACGGACCGACTCACCAGCCCGTCGAGCATCTTATGTCGTTGCGCGTTGTGCCCAATCTCGATGTGTACCGGCCTTGCGATACCATCGAGACTGCCGAATGCTGGGCACTGGCACTCGACAAAACGGACGGGCCATCATTGCTTGCGCTCAGTCGTCAGAATTTGCCTCAGCTGCGCACCGACATCTCTGAGAACTGGTCTGCACGCGGCGCCTATCGGTTGCGAGCTGCCAAAGCCGCACGGCGCGTTGTCCTGATTGCAACGGGGTCGGAGGTCGAGATCGCGATTTCGGTCGCCGACACCCTCGAAGAAAAAGGCATCGGCGCCGATGTTGTGTCGATGCCGAGCTGGGAACGTTTCGACGCGCAGACCCCAGCCTATCGGCAAGAGACACTTCCCCACGGCACTCTCCTGGTTTCCATCGAGGCTGGCAGCACGATGGGCTGGGAAAGATACGTGCACGGTGGCCTGCGCTTCGGCGTCGACAGCTTTGGCGCCTCGGCTCCGATCGCCGATCTCTATAATCATTTCGGGCTGACGGCACATGCCATCACGCCCAGGATCGTCTCTGAATTACAAGGGAACTGACATGGCTGTGAAAGTTGCGATCAACGGGTTCGGACGTATCGGGCGTCTGGTCGCGCGGGCGATCCTCGAACGACCCGATTGTGGCCTCGAGTTGGTCGCGATCAATGATCTGGCGGACGCAAAGTCGAACGCAATGCTGTTCAAGCGTGACAGCGTCCACGGCGCATATCCTGGTACGGTCACTGCCGACGGCAACGATATCGTCATCGACGGCAAACGCATTCATGTGACTGCAGAACGTGACCCGTCAAATCTGCCGCATCGCACGAACAATATTGAGATCGCGCTTGAATGTACGGGATTTTTCACCGATCGCGAATCAGCCCAAAAACACCTCGATGCCGGTGCCAAGCGCGTCCTAATCTCCGCACCGGCCAAAGGCGTCGATTTGACGGTCGTGTTTGGCGTCAACCATGACAAGTTGACTGCCGAACATACAATCGTGTCGAACGCATCGTGCACGACAAACTGCCTTGCTCCGGTTGCCAAGGTCCTCAACGACAGTGTGGGCATCGAGCGCGGTCTGATGACCACGATCCACGCTTACACCAACGACCAGAAGATTCTCGACCAGATTCACCCCGATATGCGCCGTGCGCGTGCCGCCGCAATGTCGATCATCCCGACAACAACTGGCGCTGCCCGCGCGGTGGGTGAAGTCTTGCCCGAGTTGAAGGGCAAGCTGGATGGGTCAGCTGTGCGGGTACCGACGCCCAACGTAAGCCTGATTGACCTGACCTTCACCCCCAAACGCGACACGACCAGGGACGAAGTGAATGCGATCCTTAAGGCCGCATCGCAGAGCGGGCCCTTGAAAGGCATTCTTGCCTTCACCGATGAACCGCTCGT
>JAYVVA010000344.1:0-3729 GCA_043787435.1 Sphingomonadales bacterium
CCTTTGCTCAGGGACCTGCATGACCCGCCTCGACAACAGCCGAAAGATATTCGCGCCCACGGGCGCCAAGCTGACTGCCAAAAGCTGGCTGACTGAAGCGCCGATGCGGATGCTGATGAACAACTTGCATCCTGACGTCGCCGAGCGCCCCGAGGAACTCGTTGTTTATGGCGGCATCGGGCGCGCGGCACGTGATTGGGAAAGTTATGATCGTATTTTAGCGACGCTGCGCCGCTTGAATGATGATGAAACGCTTCTCGTCCAGTCAGGCAAGCCTGTCGGGGTGTTCCGCACCCATGTCGATGCGCCGCGTGTTCTTATTGCTAACTCGAACCTCGTCCCCAGGTGGGCGACGTGGGAGCATTTTGACGAACTCGATCGAAAGGGACTGGCCATGTATGGCCAGATGACCGCGGGCTCATGGATTTACATCGGCAGTCAGGGAATCGTTCAGGGGACGTACGAGACGTTCGTCGAGATGGGCCGCCAGCATTATGGCGGTGATCTCTCGGGCCGGTGGCTGCTGACGGCAGGTCTCGGCGGGATGGGAGCAGCACAACCGCTTGCAGCTGTCATGGCAGGCGCATCATGCCTCGCAATCGAATGCCAGCCCAGCCGGATCGAGATGCGCCTGCGGACAGGCTATCTCGACTACGGCGTCGAGACAATTGAGGCCGCGATGGCCTTGATCAAGGAGGCGCAACGGACAAGATCGCCGGTTTCGGTCGGTCTGCTTGGTAATGCGGCCGAAATCCTTCCCGAGTTGTTCGCACGCGGTATTCGGCCAGATCTCCTCACCGACCAGACATCGGCGCATGACCCCGTCAACGGATATTTGCCTGCAGGGTGGAGCGTTGCCGCGTGGATCGAAAAGCGGGAGCGAGACCCTCGGGCGGTGTCGGCGGCAGCCAAGTCGTCGATGGCTGCGCACGTGCGGGCGATGCTCGATTTCCAGGCGGCGGGTGTGCCGACGGTCGACTACGGCAACAATATTCGGCAGGTGGCAAAGGACGAGGGTGTCGACAATGCCTTTGATTTTCCGGGGTTCGTGCCAGCCTATATCCGCCCGCTGTTCTGTCGCGGGATCGGGCCGTTTCGGTGGGTCGCGCTGTCGGGCGATCCCGAAGATATCTACAAGACCGACGCCAAGGTAAAGGAGCTCCTGCCCGACGACGCCCATCTCCATCGCTGGCTCGACATGGCGCGAGAGAAAATCCAGTTTCAAGGATTGCCGGCGCGGATTTGCTGGGTAGGCTTGGGCGATCGCCACCGCCTTGGCCTGGCTTTCAATGAAATGGTAGCGTCGGGCGAACTCAGCGCACCCATCGTCATTGGTCGCGATCATCTGGATAGCGGGTCTGTCGCCAGTCCGAACCGCGAAACCGAAGCTATGCGCGACGGATCCGATGCTGTGTCCGACTGGCCGTTGCTCAACGCGCTTCTCAACACGGCCAGCGGGGCGACGTGGGTCTCGCTTCATCACGGCGGCGGGGTTGGCATGGGATATTCCCAGCACAGCGGCATGGTCATTGTTGCCGACGGGACCGCCAGCGCTGCACAAAGACTCGAACGTGTGCTCTGGAACGATCCTGCGAGCGGCGTCATGCGCCACGCCGATGCCGGTTATGAGATCGCACTCGCTTGCGCCCGAGCAAAGCAACTCGATCTCCCCGGTATCCTTGGGTAACCCGACGGGAAAGAAAAACCCCGAGCGACGGAAGTTTTGGCTATGGAGAGAAGGAGACGGTTCGACCCCGGAAATCGCAGGGTTGGCTCGCGCGATTGGTTGTCCAACTATCTCGACGGAAAATTCCCGCAAGCTGACCGTCGTGCCGGGTTACGGTGACGACGTCTCGACTAACGGATGAAAAGGGAAATCGCTCGCAAGCTGGCGACCCCGCCGCGATCCGCACGCATCCGAAATGGCCAGGTATTCGACCACATCGTGTTCAGACTTGCCGAGATTGTCGCGGCTCAACCAGATCAGCGGGCGTGCCCCCGTGTCTTGCCGGTGCCGACATCGAAGTGATTCCCGCGCCGATCAAAGCAATGGCGCGTGCGATGCCCACGCCGCCAAAGTCCTGGCGGCACCACGTGCTGGGTAACCGACATCGTCGTTCAATGCTGCACGACGAGCGGTGTGCCTTTGAACGGTTCGGCTTGGCACCCAAGCAAGGGATCGTAGCGCACTGAGCGGCTGACAATTAGGGGCACTGATGCAGTCACTGTTTTACTCGCCAGATCCTCCGTGAGCTGGATCGGCTCCATGCCAGGCTCGAAATCCTTATGGCAGTCCCCAAGCGGTCGCCCGTCTAAATATCGACAACCGCACCCGACGCGCGCCGCATAGCCGACGCCCAGTTCGAGCTGCGCGCGGTGACTGCCAATCCAGGCGTAACTCAAACCTCCCACGAGCAGCCCAACGCCCACAACCGAGGAGAGGATGATGTGTCTTGCTATCATAGCGACCGAGTCTAGGCTTGCGTCATGAAAAAGCATAGCCGGTGGATTGCGCTCGCGAGTATCCTTCTTGCCAGCGGGTCGGCCGCTGCGCCTGACCCCGGGGCCCTGGCGCCACTGTTTGAACCTGGCGAGGGTGAAACCCGCGCCGCGCTGATGATCCGCGATGGGCGCGTCGTCGCGAAACGCTACGGGCGCGGATATTCGGACACGAACCGGTTCGTCAGTTGGTCGATGGCCAAAACCGTTACTGCGATCCTGATCGGCGAATTGGTGAGGCAAGGGAAATTGTCGCTCGACGCGCCTGCGCCGGTTGCCGAATGGCGCGGCGCTAATGATCCACGCCGCGCGATAACGCTCAGGATGCTCCTTAACATGGCCTCGGGCCTGCGACATACTGAGGTCGGTGACCCGGTCGAAGCGTCCGACACCAACCAGGTGTTGTTTGTCAGCGGTACCCAGGCAACGGCGAAGCGGGCGATCGGCGTCCCGCTCGAGGCGCGACCGGGTGCAAAATTCGAGTATAGTTCGCTGACCACAATCATTCTCGCCGAGATCATCACCCGGACGCTGACCACTAGCACCGACGCGCGGGTACGGGCGATCACCTATCGCGACTTTGCGACTGCGCACCTTTTTGCGCCTGCCGGGATCACCAGTGCTATCCTCGACTTCGACGGGTCAGGCACGCAGATCGGCGGATCGCTCATCTACATGACGCTCGATGATTACGGACGGCTGGGGCAGGTGCTCCTCAACGGCAAGACTGCAGATGGGCAGCAGATCGTCGCACCTGACTGGCTCGCCTTTATGAAGAGACCGTCGCCCGATAATCCCGAATATGGTGGTCAGCTCTGGCTCAACCGCCAGGGCGGTCACGACCGGCACCCGGCGCTGTTTCCGGGGCATGGCCCCGCGACGCTGGTCTCGTGTCTGGGTCACCTGGGTCAGTTTGTGATCGCGTCGCCGGACCAGAATCTGGTGCTGGTTCGGCTTGGCAAGACGCAGGACGACACGCCTGCCTTTACCGTGCTGCGGGATGCGCTTGCGCGTATCGTGGACCGAGTGCCGACCATGGGCTCTCACGGCGCCCGTCCCGAGTGACCAACCCGTAGGGCTTTCGGCAGTTAATTCGGGTTTTTCAATCCGGACCTGATTTTTCGGCGGAGAAAGCTGCCTTGCGATCGGTCGCTGCTTTGGGCAACATCGCGACGATGCCCGAATTGGCGCGTGGTGCGCTCATCGTTTGTTTGCTTGTGCTCGCCGCAG
>JAYVVA010000345.1:0-3168 GCA_043787435.1 Sphingomonadales bacterium
ATGTCGCCGGGTTTGAACCCGGGCAGCTGTTCGACGGCCCATTCGATATCCTGGGGCCAATGGTTCTTGCCATTGACAATGATCATGTCCTTGGCGCGACCTACGACATAGATATAGCCGTTGGACAAATAACCCATGTCACCGGTATCGAGCCAACCGTCTTTCATGCATGCCGCCGTCGAGACTTCGTCACAATAATAGCCTGTCATGATGGAAGGCCCCGAGCACCAAATCTTGCCGATCGCGCGTTCCGGGAGAGGGGTTGCGTCTTCGTCACGGATTTCGATACGCATGTCGCGCGCCGGTTTGCCGCAATTGACGATCGCCCGGTATCTTTGCGGCCGCTTGCCGTCCTCGGGCACGCCCGACAGATCGGTTTCCTCGACGAGTTCGACGACGATCCCTTCGCCGGGCGGCATAATCGAAACGGCCAATGTTGCTTCGGCCAAACCGTAGCTCGGCAGGAACGCGCTTGCCTTGAATCCAGCCGGAGCAAAGGCATCGACGAATGCTTGCATGACGTCAGGGCGGATCATGTCCGCGCCATTTCCGGCGACCCGCCAGCGAGACAGGTCGAAACGGTCAGCGGGCTGCGATTGCGAAGAGATCCGACGCGCGCAAATGTCATAGCCAAACGTTGGCGAATAGCTGAGTGTCGTACCAGGATTACGGCTGACCAGGTCAAGCCAGGCAAGCGGCCGGCGCGCGAAATCTTCGGTTTTGAGGTAATCGGCCGAAACCTGATTGGCGACCGGCGAAAGAAGACACCCGACGAGGCCCATATCGTGATACCAAGGGAGCCATGACACGCAGCGATCCCCGGGTCTAACCTCCATCCCGTGCGAATGCGCGGCAAGATTGTTGAGCAGCTGCCCGTGGGTAATTACCACCCCGTGGGGAAAACGAGTCGAGCCGCTGGAATATTGCAGGTAGGCAATGTCACCAGGTTGTGCGCAATGCGCTACAAAGCGGCCCGCGGGCCTCTTTGCAAATGATTCCCAATCGATTGCGATCAATCCAGCCGCTTTGGCTGCATCGTTCGCCATGTTCCCCAGCTCCGCCGGGTGGAGCAGGATGACGGGCTCGGCGCTTTTCATCTGCACCGCCAACTGGTCGACGAATGCGTCGCGTCCGCCGAACGACGTGGGCAATGGCAGCGGCACTGGCCATGCGCCCATGAGGACGCAACCAAAAAAAAGCGCTGCAAAATCAGGGCCGGTCTCTGCGATCAGGGCAACTCGGTCTCCTGGAACGATCCCGTAGCCGACCAGACGCGCTGACATCGAACGCGCATCGTCACGCAATTCTCGATAAGGGTACGCGCGAGCAAGGGCGCCGCGCGCATCGTGGAAGTTTAGCCCGCAAGCACCCTCGGAGGCATACTCAAGCGCGGCGCTGAGCGTTTCAAAATCCGAAAAGCGGCGCGGACGCCCGCCATCGCTCGGGGTCGGCGCAAGGAGAATCCGCGTCGTCACATCAGCAATGTCGTGCAATCTTCTGGCTCCGGCTGCGTCTGAGTTTAGACACGTATAACGAAGCATTCTCATTCCGGTTCGACTGTGGCACAAAAACGGCGCTGTGGCTCGTTCTTCATCCGCTCCCCAAGCGCAACCTCTTGACGTGGCGCGCCTTGACGCTCTTGCCGTCCGCTATCTCGCCCGTTTTGCAACCACAGAAAAACGGCTGGCTGATTATCTTAAGCGCAAGATTGCCGAGCGAGGTTGGGCAGAGGGGAGCGCGCCGCCGGTCGATGAGATTGTAGCACGCTGTGCCGCTGCCGGGTACGTCGATGATCACAGCTTTGCCCAAACCCGAGCTTCCTCGCTCGCCCGGCGCGGTTACGGCGACGTGCGCGTCAAGCAGGCTCTTCACGCCGCGGGCATCGCGCGCGATATCGCCGACGACTTTGCGCCCAATCAGGATGAAGCCTTTGCGGCAGCCGAAGTCTACGCACGCCGACGTCGATTCGGCCCATTTGGGGACGGTCATGCCGATCCTGCCGAACGTCAGCGCCAGTTTGCAGCCATGGTGCGTGCAGGGCATCACTTTGATCTGGCACGACATTTTGTAACGATGTTACCCCAAAATGGGGTTAATGTCGCCGAATGTGACTAATCGCAGCGCTTTACACCGTAAGAATGTTACGGATCGTACCTCGATATGCTAGGCCATAGAGGGGGGTGCGTGTTTCGATGACTATGGTTGCATCCGATCCAGTTGGACTTTCCAGTACCGCGCACGCCGAAAGCGGCGGTGTCGATTCCGTGCGTTGCACGGGCCCGATGAAATGGTTCGACTCCACGCGGGGATTTGGCTTTGCGGTCACTGAAATCGGCGATGTCCTTGTTCATTTCTCGCTATTGCGCGCGCACGGCCGTCGCACGTTGCCCGATGGGACGCAGGTCGTGCTTGAAGCTGTCAATACGGATCGCGGGTGGCAGGCTTGCGAAGTCGTCGCGATAGACCTGACGACGGCAACCGGTCCTGATGCCGACGTACGCGCTGCCGAGCGCCGTTCGCGAGCAGATCCACGCAGCTTTCTGGTCGACGCAGGACCAGCCGAAATGGTGGTTGTGAAGTGGTTCAACCGGTTAAAAGGCTATGGATTTGTCGTGCGGCCCGGCGACAATGAAGATATTTTTATTCATATGGAAACACTTCGTCGTGCCGGGCTGAACGATGTTTCTCCTGATCAGCCCTTGCGCGTTCGCATTGCACAGGGTGAAAAGGGACCTCTGACGGTTGAAGTGGAGATGGAGTAATGCGTATCATTCTGGTGGCTGCGGCGCTTGCGGTGGCTGGCGTTGGTTGTGCCGGGGCGGCCAAGGCACCGTCGCCAAAGGTCGATGCCCACGTCGTTCCCCTGACCATCGCGACGGCGACACGGAAGCACGCTTTTGCTGTTGAAGTCGCCCAAACCAATGCACAGCAGGAGCGCGGCCTGATGTTCCGAAAGCACCTGTCACCGGACCGCGGTATGATCTTCCCGATGGTACCTGCGCGTTACGCCAGCTTCTGGATGAAGAATACGCTGATCCCGCTCGACCTGATTTTCATTCGTTTCGACGGTACGATCGCGCGGATCGCGGCGCGCGCAACGCCACAGTCGTTGGAGCCGATCAGTTCGGGGGAGCCCGTCGCCGCAGTGCTCGAAATCCCCGGAGGTCG
>JAYVVA010000346.1:0-5766 GCA_043787435.1 Sphingomonadales bacterium
GCGATGTGACGAACATGATATTCGATGTCGAAATCGGGATCCTGAATCCAATAAGGATGATCTAGATCCAGCGGTACACGTACCAGCCGTTCTCGGAACGATCGCGCGCCGCCTAGTCGAGTCTCGATGAACTGGAGAATGTCTTTGAAACGCACGAACCCGCCCGGCGCGGTCGAGGGGTCATAAATGCCGACTGACCCAATGTGCATCGGCGTCGATGGCGTCTCCATATAGACGAAACTGGCATCCTGCCCGCTCAGCTGCTGCATGCTCTTCCCCTGAGCTCTTCGGCACGTTGTGGAATAATGCTGAACCTGAATCGAGCGAGGAGCAAGAGCGCCATTTGGGACAGTTGCGTGGTCGCTACTGCGTCACCGCATGCTGGCGCCCCCAGAGGAAATACACGAGCAACCCCAGTGTGTTCCATACGAGGAACGACTCCTGCGTCACCGTTTGCAAGCTGGTAAAAAGATAAAGGCACCCAAGGATCGCCAACGGTGCAACCACCCAGGCCAAGGGCGTGCGGAACGGACGACGCGCACCGGGGTCACGACGTCGCATCACCAGCACGCAAGCGGCCACCGCGACGAACGCACAAAGTGTGCCTGCATTGGCAAGACTTGCAATGACGTCGAGCGGGGTCAGTGCAGCAATGACACTGACGAAAATGGCGGTAACCAACGTGATCCGTGCCGGCGTCCCGCGCGTCGAGATCTTTGCGAGTGCAGCGGGTAGGAAGCCGTCGCGCGCCATCACCAGGAAGATACGGCTCTGCCCATACAGAAAACCGAGGATGACGGTCGGAAGCGCAATCGCGGCTGCTGCGGCGACGACAGTAGCGACGCCGGGCTGACCGAGTGATCGTAGAATCAAGGCAAGTGGCTCAGCGCTCTTGCCGAAAACGTCGAACTTTACCGCCCCGACCGCCGCGACCGCGACGACCATATAAATCACCGTACAGGCAGCCATCGATCCGACGATTCCGATGGCGAGATCACGCTCTGGATTTTTGGTTTCTTCCGCGGCGGTCGAAATCGCATCGAACCCGTAAAAGGCAAAGAAGATGATCGCGGCGGCGCCCATGACGCCAAACTTCACACCGCCCTCACCTGCCGTGCTGCCAAAGCCGTACGGTGCGAAGGGACGGAGGTGGGCGACGTCAAAATGCGGCAGGGCGACCACAACGAACAGGGCGAGCGTCACGATCTTGAGCACGACGAGACCCAGGTTGATCCGTGCGCTCTCCTTCGTTCCGAGTGTCAACAGCCCTGCGACTACAGCAATAATGAAGACCGCCGGAACGTTGATCCCCTGCGCCGTGACGTGAAAAGTGCCGTCGAACAGTCGACCCGCAACGAATGGGCCGTGCGTCAACCAGTCGGGCAAAATGATGCCAAGGCCCCTGAGAAATCCAACCGCATAACCCGACCAGCCCACAGCGACGGTCGAGACCACCAACGAATATTCGAGGATCAGACTCCAGCCGACGACCCAAGCAATGACTTCGCCGAGCACGGCGTAGCTATAGGTATAGGCGCTACCCGAAGCGGGAATCATCGTCGCCATTTCGGCGTAGCAAAGCGCCGCGCACGCACATATCGCGCCTGCCACCAGGAAACTGATCAACACCGCAGGCCCGGCGCGGTCCGCGCCGACCCCAATGAGCGTCAGGATGCCCGTCCCGACAATCGCCCCCACGCCGAGCGCAACAAGGTGCGGCCAGGACAATGTGCGTGCCAACCGGTGATGCGCCGGCTGATCTTCGCCGCGCACAATGATTTTCTTACGAAATAGGTCGGTCATTTATGCTCCCCATTCCCACAGGAATGTCTCTGCTGGTACCTTTAGACAAGCCCATAACCGAGGCAGCGCTACTTCCCGAACCCGAACACGTCCTGATGAAAGACGCCGTCCTCGATCAAGCCCTCCAACCAAGTCGAGCCAGCGAGGTGATCGCCCCCAGTCTTGTCGGCGTGCACCCGAATGAGCGTATCCCGCACTGCGGGCGCCATGAACCGGCCATCGCCACAAAGAAAAATCTGGCCACCTTTGGCAACGAGATCCCACACCGCGTCGCGCGCTGCCCAGACTGCATCCTGAACATATCGGTGAGGGTGTCCTGGAAGTTGTGAAAAGGCCATGTGGAGATCGATCACGCCATCGGCTGCCCAGCGTTCCATCTCCTGACGGCACAGCCAGTCATGATCGGGATGACGCGCACCAAAAAACACATGACATGGTGCGCGTGCGTCGAGGGCCACGCGCTCCTGAACAAATCCGCGCAGGGGAGCAAATCCCGTTCCTGGCCCGATCAGAACCAGCGGAAGCGTGTCATCGGACGGTGCGAAGGGCGGATTGGGGCGCCGGACGTAGCCGAAGATGCTCTCCCCGACCGCCAAATCGCGCATGTGGGTCGACGCAAAACCCTGGTGCACACCGACACCGGACCATGCCGGGGCCTGCACTGTGCCCACAAGGAGATCGCAGGCATGCGGGTTTTCGCGTGGCGACGACGCGATCGAGTAAAAGCGTGGCGCGACAGCAGACGAGAGTTCGACGAAGCTGTCGAGGGCGAGTTCTGCGGCCGGAAATTTCACCAGGAGCCCGAGCAAGGTCAGACGCTTGTCCGCTACGTCCGTTTGCCACGCGGCGTCATCGGCGAGTTTGACCAGTTCTGCCCGTGTGTTCGGACAGCGGGTTTGGACCGCAACAACGTCGAGCGCGCGACGGGGCATCGGGTCCTGAAGTTCGACAAAGTCGGTTAGTAATTGTCGCACCGTGACCGTGCGACCGATCGGTAAATGACGAAACCGACCACTCGATCCCGAAGGGATGACCTGCGTGGCGCCAGATGTGCCCAGCCGCTCGATAGCAAGATCGACATGGCTTTTCTGATTGCGCGCGTAGACGGCAAGATGGTCACCTGCGGCAAAGACCTGACCCTCACGCAATTTGACCGAAATAAACCGTGTCGAACCACGTGGTGCTTCGAGGGCAAAGTCCCATAGACCGTCAGCCGGCTGGACGAGTTCGTCATTGCGGATGATCTCCATCTCGACGGCCTGGTCAGGCAATACCGCGGCCCGGGCGTCTCGGCTATCGACGACCTGCAGGATCAAACCCGACGCTTTGACCGCCTCGTCCTTGCCGCCGAGTGCCGCCCAGAGGTTTTTCAGGAATGCGGCAACCCCGCCGTCAAAGTCGCCATCACCGTTCGCTTCGCCACGCGGACAAAGCCGCTGCGCACCGGTCGCCTCAAAGGCTGCGTCGATCTTCTTTGGGAACGCCTGGTAGTTCGGCCACTGGCTGTTGCCGATCCCGAGCACGGCGAACCTCGTTTTGGGCCAACGTGCCTCCTTGAAGTGCCCAGCATCGATCGCGGCTTCGGCAGCAAGCGCTGTATCCGGTGCGCGTCCGTTGTACGTTGCCGTTATCGCAACGATGACGCGGTCCTCGGGCAGCGTCCCAAGCGCTTCGTCCATCGACAGACTGCGGGCCTCAAACCCATCCGCGGCAGCGCGATCGACGATTTCCTCGGCAATGTCGCGCGCTGTGCCAAGCGACGTGCCGTAGATCACGGACAGTCGCTGGCCTGCGCCTGCCGCCGACCCAAGGTCAGCTTTCGCGCTCGTAACCGTCAGGGGCTCGGCGACCGTTAGCCGCTCATTGGGCTTACGGATCCGCACGCGCATCCAGAAGTCATCCGGTTTGATGGACAGCGATTCCTTCAGCGTCATCCGGTAACCGCGCCGATCCGATACCGCAAAATTCTGGAGAACCAGTGCGATGGCTAGCTTGGCTTCAACGAGCGCGAACTGCCGTCCGATGCATGCGCGCGCGCCGTTACCAAACGGCTTATAGGCATGCGGGTGGTGGGTAGCCTCTTCATCCGCAAGCCAGCGATCAATGTCGAATTCTTCAGGGTTTTCCCAGACACTGGGATGGCGGTGAAGCCCGGGCACGTAAATGTTGACGGGCCTGTCCTTGCGCAAGCGCCATTTGCCACCGATGACCGTATCTTCCCACGGCCCTACTGAAAACGCAGGTGCCGTCGGCCAAAGGCGCTGGGTTTCCTTGACCACCCGCTCAATGACTTTCAGATGCGCGAGATGCTCGTAGGCAGGCCGTGTGTTGCCCGGAAGGACACGATCGACCTCGGCGTAAGCCTGCGCCAGCACGGCCGGAGCCTTGAGCAATTCCATGAAAACAAAGGTTAGCAGTCCCGACGTCGTCTCATGCCCTGCGATCAGGAAAGTCAGGACTTGGAAACGGATATTGAGGTCGTCCAATCGCTCGCCAGTTTCGGGATCGACGGCGGTCAGCATTAAGTTGAGCAGATCCTTGGCATCGGTCGGATTGGCGCGTCGTTGTGCAATCACGTCATCGACAAGCTTGTTCATTGTCGCGATATCGGCGTTGAATCGAGCGGTCGTTTTCTTGGCGAGTTTCTGCTGAATTGGCAGACGCGTGATGACATTGAGAGCTTCTCCCAGCGCATCGCCGAGGCTGAGCAGGAACGGATCGAGCTCGCCGCGGTCAAAGCTCTCGAATCGATGGCCAAATCCCGCGAGGGCAATGCTGTCGAGCGTCAGCCGTGTCATGTCGTCGGCAACGAGGACATCCTCACCAGCATGAGCGGTCCATTTGGTAACCAGCCTGTCGCACACTTCAAGGATGAGGTCGTAATAGCCGCGCATCGATCTTTGGCTGAAGGCAGGTAACAGGATCCGGTGGGCCTTGCCCCAATTTGCTTCGTCGCTGAACGCCGTGAACAGTCCGTCACCGGCGAATTTTCGAACGACACGCAGACCAGGCCCGGGGATTTTGCGGAACCGCGTCTCGTCGCACAATTCTGCCACCAGATCGGGGTGGGTCACGAAGATGCCGACACGGCTGCCAAAGCGCAGCTTGAAGATACCGGGGTCTTCGAAATCCTTCGACACGTTGAGCAAATGACCGATCAGGCCCGCCTTGGGAATCTGATGAAGGTTACCGAGCAGCGGCAATGACTGCGGCGCCGGAATTCGATCCGCAACGTCGGTGGTTCGGCTCATTTTGCTCAGCCCCTCTCCGGCGAAGAGCATATCGTAGCGCAAGGTCGCCGTCACCCGACGTTTAGGCGACGCCGACGATCTCACGCACCGCAGCGATGAGACCGCGCGTTTCGGCCTCCGTCCCGATCGTCATCCTCAACCCGTGCGGTAGCCCCTGCCCCGGCACCCAGCGCACGATATAGCCGCGCGTCAGCAAGGCATTGTACGTTGCCTCGGCGGTAACCGCCCCTTCAAACAGGACGAGGACAAAATTTGCCTTCGACGGTATCGCGCGCAAACCGGCACTGCCGAGCTGCGCGATTTCATCGCTAAACCAGGTTCGCCACGTTGCATTTTGACGACGGCTCGCTTCGATAAAATCAGCCGCGCCTAACGCTGCAATCGCCGCGGCCTGGCCTGCGGTCGTGACGCAGAACGGCGCGCGGATCCGGTGCATGGCGTCGATCGCTTCGAGCGAACCATAGCCCCAGCCAATCCGTTCTGCAGCGAGCCCATGGATTTTGGAAAACGTCCGCGTGACGATGACGTTCGATTTGGTCCGCGCTAGTTCAAGGCCTCCGTCATCCTCGTCAGCCTCGAGATATTCTGCGTAAGCTTGGTCGAGAACCAGCATGACGTAGCCGGGAAGCAGGGCGTGAAGGCGCTTGATTTCGGATGCAACTGTGTAGGTTCCGGTCGGGTTATTTGGATTCGCGACGTAAACCACCCGCGT
>JAYVVA010000347.1:0-5174 GCA_043787435.1 Sphingomonadales bacterium
TACGCAAGACAGCGACTGCTCGGCCTTTAGGATGCGTCGATGCAGGCGCTTGTGTCGGCTTGTGTCGGCCGACATCAACATGCATTCCTGCTCAGGGCTTCGAACAGGTCATGCCAGCATATCCCGCTTTCGGCGCCAACGTCATGGCGTCCTTGCTGACCCTTCGCCACCGAAAGTGCACGCTCGCCGAACATCTCGATGAGCGACAGCCGCATAGCCTCGACGCGACGGGTACGTTCAAAACCGAGCCTTCGTTCTCGAACCTGGGGAGACGTCATGATGAACGCGCGGGCTGGAACATTGATTGACATGGACGAAGTACGAGCGACAGGGTGCCAAAGACGCAAAACCTTGGATTATCGGGCATCTTTCGACTTTAAACCTTCGCAATGTACCGGTTACCACGCTAATCAACACAAACCAAAGGACCTGACCTTGCCTATTGGCTAGGCTGACGGAGGCTCCTTGCGATCGCGACAGCGCTCCTTCTGCCGCTGTCGATTACGCCCTGATCATGATCGGCACCAGTCATCGCGACGATCACCGCGCGATCGAAAGCGCGAAACCGCAGCATTCGATCCCGACTGGCGCAGTGTCGCTCTCATCGATCTCATCCAAGGGGTCAGACTGTTCGACCTTCGAGAACCATCGCCGCGCGACGTGCCTTTCAATGCCCCCGCTGCGTGCGCTCTGGCTGACAGCAGTCGAAGCCGCCCCACATTCAGCGTCGTCAAGGGGCCGTCGGGCAAGCCTGAGCTCGAAGCCTATTATCCGGTGAGCGCTGGCAAGCCGAGCTATCTCTTGCGTGTCAGCCTTGATCCTGCCCTCGTGCCGCGCATCCTTATGGCACTCGCGCCGGCTGACGGCTTGAGCGCGGTTGTCAACACTCGCGGTCTTTTCATTACGCGCACCATGGCGTGGCCAAAAAGCCTTGGAACTCCTGCGACCATCTATCTGTGACGCGCAAGTGCCGGAAGCGCACCGGGTTTTACAAGAGCGTGACATGAGACGGCTTCGAAAGCGACACCGCGTTTACGACGCTCCCAGACAGCCGTTGGACGACGCACATCGCGGTGTCATCATCATTGATCGACAGTCCGCAATATGGCTGGCGGCTTTCGTCGTTCCTGGAGGCAGTTGCCAGCAGCGCCTTGGCCGCGCTTCTCATTTTCTTGCTTATGCGGCTGATGGCGAACCGGCCAGCGTCGCAACTTCGCGCCGCGCAGGCAGACCGCCTCGAAGCCATCGGCCAGCTACCGGGGGCGTCGCCTACGACTTCAACAATATGCTGGCGATTGTCATCGGCAGCCTCGACCTCGCCAAGTCCCAGCTCTCGAACGGCAACAACGACATCCTCCGCTACGTCGATAACGCAATGGATGGCGCGCGGAGCGCCGCGGATTTTATGCGCCGTTTGCTTGCTTTCTCATGGCGGCAGGCGCTAGCCCCAGTCCCTGCCGACGCCGATGCCTTGATCAAAGCTATGGAAGAGCTTCTACGTCGGGCACTTGCCGGAGATATCCGTGTCGAGACCGAACTTGCCCAAGATTTGTGGGTCACGTTTGTCGATCCCGGACAGCTTGAAAATGCGCTGCTCAACCTTGCGGTAAACGCTCGCGGCGCAGTGCCGGATGGTAGCCTCTTGACGATCTCGACCGTCAACCCGCCCTCTCCTTCAGGATCTGCATCCGACCAGATTGGAATCACAGTCAGCGACGACAGCAGCGAGATCGAGCCGACGTTCGCAGCCCGTGCGCTCGGGCCTTTTTTCACGAAGAAGGAAATCGGACGACGAACAGGCCTTGATTGTCACAGATTCATTGATTTGCGACCCAGTCCAGTGAAACCGTAACAATCGAAACAAAGATCGGCCACAGAACATCGGTGACGATTTTGCTGCCCCGCCACTTTGCAGCGGCTTCAGCAACGTTAGCCACCCAGCTTGTCGACCACGACAAATCCGCCCCGCTTGGTCATGTCGATGAAATCATTCTTGTTGTTGAAGACGAAGACCAGGTTCGTCGCCCGACCGTCGAAGCGCTGCGAACGTCGGGATATACAGTACGCCATGCTGCAGACGCTACGAACGCGCTCGCCGTCATTTACACCCATCAGGGCATCAAGTTACTCGTCTCGGACATCGTGCTGCCGGGCATTAATGGGCGTGACCCCGCTGCAACGATTTCGCGGACCCACCGGTCGATCCGCATTCTGCTCGTCACAGATTTTGAGCGCGACCAGGTGGAAGGCGACGAGCACCGTATCTTGCGCAAGCCATTTGGCATGGAGACACTGGGCCGGCGTGTTCGCCTCGAATTCGATCGCTCAACACGATCTTTACGCCCGCTTCAATCGACGCGAACCAGCTTGCGTGAGCGAGCGGCCGACCGAGATTCGCGACGACACACGGGCGAAAGGTACACGCGAGCGGGCCTGCCAGCGATCCGAGAAAAGCCTCGCTGAAGCTCAGTTATGCCAGGGTTTTAGGGATCGCAAATTGATCGAGGTTATTTGCGCGCGCTGCCAGCCATGCTTCTACCCCCCGATGCGCGGCAGCAGTCTTTCTTGGTTTGGCCAGTGTGCGGTCAGCATGAAAATGCATCGCGATCTGCGTCCCGACAGTATCTGTGTCTGTGGTCCAGTCGCGAATGGTCGGCACCGTGCTTGGGAGCACTTGGGTTGGATTTTGACGTGACGCTCATCGAAAGAGCATTGGAATTGGCCAAAGGTGGCGTGTGTGGATCAATTCGCGACATTCACCGCGAGTTGGCGCGCGAACATTATGAAGCGATCCATGAGCATCTCTCCGGCGCTGCGACCAGCCGCCAATTGAAGCAACTCATGCGAGCGCACTCGACTTATCAAAAACGATAGATCAGGCCGGGGGCGCTGCGGACAGCGTCCCATTCCCGGCAAATAGCCGGTCGAGACGTCCCTTAACAGTCTGTCGGTGCTGCTCCCGGGTGACGCGGTAGGGCGGGCTAAGTGCCAGATCGTCGGCAATCGCATCCTTGACGCGCTCGACGGCCACCTGATCGAGGACACCTACGCGTCTGAGCTCGATTGTCAGTTGCAACAGGCCCACAGCTGTCGCCTGCGCGCGCAGGCCGACAAAACCGATTTCCTCGTGCAGCTTTTTGCCTTCCAATGTCTGCATTGACCGAACTTCCCTGACGTTGGCGTCACACGAGTGTGACGCACGGGCAGAAAAAGAGCAATGAACCTAGCATTCGAGCGGCATTACAGGCGCTCTTGATGTCACCTTTGTGCAGGCGTGGCTGTATATTGCCGATTTCATACCCGGTACCGAAATGATTCTCCCCCAAGTTCAGCCGCTGAGCCAGCCGCGTCGTTCGCCTCGCTAGCGAGCGAGGCGGAACGAGTTGGCCTGCCAGAGATTATAGAAAAAAACCCAAAGAGCAGTAAGGGCAGCACGTCCCAATTGGTGAGGCCAAATACACCTCGCGCTCGTTTTGGTCGCAGTCAAAAATTCCTCGGCTACGAGAGGCGGCGCCACGATTGCGTTCAATCAAATCTACGAGCCGGCGGGAAAACGCATTAAATACGAAAACGGTACGTGCCGGGCATCGGTCCGGTCGACCTCGACGAGATCGTCCGGGGCTTTCGATACGCCAAGGGCGGATATGTGCTTCTCGACGAAAAGGAGATTGAAGGCGTCAAGCTCGAGAGCAAAAAGACGCTGATCGCCAAGAAGACCGGGAAATTCGATGCCAGCGACTTTCACGATTGTGATATCGCTGCATTCAAGGATCGCATAGAGCGCAAGAAAGGGAGCAAGAAACTCAACATCGATAGAGATGACAGTTCGGTCAGCTACCGCGGGAAAAGGAATTTTGCGCGAACCGCCGAGCCATCTGGCGCAAACGTGAAAACAACAGGGATAATTTCGTTGCCCAAAAGCACGCAGCAAGCCAGCTTCATTATGATTTTCGGCTTGAGCTCGACGGCGTGCTGGTCAGCCGGGCGGTTACCCGCGGCCCGAGCGCGAACCCGGATGACAACAGGCTAGCGGTCCACACTGAGAACCAACCGCTGAATTATCCCAGCTTTCAGGGCACCGTCCCCGAAGGCGAATAAGGCGGTGGTACGGTGATGCTGGCGCGCGAAAGGGAGTTCGGGATAAACTCGCGCGCCCGAATGCATGGCGCTATTTGTCTTTTTCGGCTATTTTTTGTCCGATGTGGCAACCTGTTTTTGAATGGCGAGCATCTCAGGTGCAACCGCCGACGCCGCTGCTTTTGGTTTCGTAGGCACGAGCTTTTTCCTCTTGAGTTTTCACTCGTCCCCGTTTTCATCGTCGGCCAAGTCGTTGTCGTCGTGCAAGGGCTCGCCGGCAAATGCGCCCATATCTATCACGCCGCTGGATACCATTTGATCCATTCGATCGACGAGGTCGGGCATGTCATCAGGAATGATCGCTGCAGGATTTGCGTGGCCGCCGTGTTCACTATCTTCGCTGAAATCTGCGTCCTCGCCGAGCGCGCCTGCTGCCACATCTTGGGCTTGGCCATCATCTCGTTGCTCGGAATTGTCGAATTGATCTGCCGCGTATTTAGGATCGGTGGGCATGTAAGTTCCTTTCAGGACCGTGATAAAACAGCCCAAGTCTCAAGGCGTTCCGACCACGAAAAATTCGCTGATGGCGATCAGTCGGAAGACCAGCGTCAAGCGGCGCGGGGGGGTATGTTCACGCATTCCCAGTGGACGCTGGTCAGCATGATGCGCCGCTCAGCTAAATCGATAACGACAACTTCGTTTCCTGCCGAGCGGCGGCTCATCAACGCTCGTTGACGGTTTGCCATGCCTACTGCGGATCGCATCGAGAATCTCGACTGGCGCTTCGGGAGTCGACATTTTGGAAGCTTCGACGTCGCGCCTGTTCTTGACGCCAAGTATATCACGCCGAAGTTGTTTGAGCAGACAGAAAGTTTTTGCCTTTTTTCTTTCGGTGATCATGGCAAGTTCGCGCGTGAGCTGCTCCCGACGTTCCTTTACGGCGTCGTTACGCTGCTGCGTTATCAGAATAAAGATTATCAAATTAACGCTCGCGATCGAGCACGCTATTTGCATATATCCCGATAATCTTTGCTTGAAGGATCGAGACGCTCCAGCAGACCCATTTCCATTTTTGCTACTGACTGTTCATGATAGGC
>JAYVVA010000348.1:0-24973 GCA_043787435.1 Sphingomonadales bacterium
CAGGGGACAGTCCCAATATTTTGTTCAGCTCGAGGCGCGCGGCGGTCAGGTCGCGTTCCAGTAGGCGAAATTTGTCACCGGCATCGAGTGCAGCCAGTCTGCGTGTATCAGCGTCCACGCCCGCGGCGTCGCCGCGTCCGACAGCATTTTGCGTTCGCGTCAGCAAATCCTCTGCGGAGGCAGCACTGATCCGGCTGAGTTCGAGTTGCTTCGTCAGCGCGAGCAACCGCGCACCTTGGATCCGTGCCGCTCCAGCTGTCTGCCATTCAGCCCACGCCAGGTCGAGCCGGACTTGTTGCCTAGTGGCACGCGCGCCCTCGGCTGTTACATGTCGCGTCCGCAAGGCGCCGATATCAAAGCCAATCTGCCCACCGAATCCATTGAGAGGGTCGGGTCCGCTCAGAATTTTGTCGAAACTTCCCTGCACAGTGGGATCGGGCAGCAAGCGCGCCGCAAACACCTGCGCATCGGCGACACCGCTCTTTGAGCGCAGCGCTTTCAGATCGGGATTTTCCAGCACCGCAATAATGGCCAGCGCGTTGGGGGTGAGCGGGAGCGACAGGTCAATCGCTTCTGGCTGTAGATACGGACGATCGATCTTGGTCGCATCGATGGAGAGCGCCGCTGTGTCGGGTCCAGCGAGCACAACGTCGGGACTATGCAATGGCGCACTGTCATATGCGGCACAGCCACTAAGAAGGGTAAGCGCAGCAGTCGCTATGATTCGAATCGTCAACACACTACCATTCGTCAGGGTTCGATATGACAATGGCAACTCGCTCCTCCAAATTTTCCTGGCTCTGTCGTTCTTGCGCTTACTCGGCGAATTTACCCAGCTTGCAAGGATGGGTTACGTGCTTCGCGGGCAGGGGCGGCGTGATGAGTGCGCCGAAGTACGGGCGGCTACTTGTTTTCTGAGCTGGCGCCGGTCCGAGCACCAAGGCGGTTTAGCGGGCGATAACTCGATACTGCCGTGATTTAATCGAAGTCCTTACAATGAGATGATCGGCCGAACACGAGGCAACGCTCGACAATCTTGCCGTCCAAACCGTGCACCGCGACCCGCCAGCGCTTCAATCCCGAGCGTTCCAGCGGCATCCAGCCAAACCCGTGCGTCCAGGCGGAGAATTGTGTGAGCCTCGGCTTGAAAATGGTCGTCGAGCTCACGCGAAATGATGTGGATGTTGTCCCCATAGCTCGACGGAGCGAGGTCGGTCGCATGGCTAGGACGGCGGTTGACGATCACACGTTCATAGGTGCCGTTGGGAAAATAGGCGGTCGAGTGATGCGTCGGATCGTTCGAGTCACCAACGGGAACACCGTCATACGTGATGTTGGTTTGTCCATACTGTACGCCGCGCAGTACGATCTTGGATTCACTCAAGCCCGTACAGCTTCCGTTGCCCGTACCCGAAGCGCCCGGCGTAAGCCGGACGACGTCGGAAAAGTCCGACGTCGCGGGAACTGAGTCCTCGATGATCGACCGGCTGATGATCGACTGCGGTTCAAATGTCGTCAATGACGCCAGGATCGGGGTGGTCTGATTGACGGGGGTTGCCGTAACAATGATGTTGTCGCTGTTGCGGATCCCACTGCCGGTGTCTTCGGCTGCCGTACCGGCTGCGCGCGCAGCACCGGCGGTAATGATGTCAAGACCGATTATCGTGCTCATCACGAGGTGTGCTTTGAACTGCATATCGTGTCCTCGATCATCCGGCGGCTGCCGGTTCGCGGGTACCGCTAGGGCGCGTAGGTTGCAGTTCAGAAGCGTTTGAATGACAGAGCTGCGATAGTTTTGTTACGGAATTCGGACATCGTCTCACCCAAGCGGGGGAACCGAAATAAGCCGGGGGATAACTGTCTTAACTGCAAAATAATCGCGCTCAGGGGCAGCCGTCGGCGAGCCGGCCGCAGGTCCGGCTGCGATCGGAGCTCGCAATACCCGCAGCGACACGATCTCGTCATCGTCGGCAAAGATCAATCATCCAAGACTGCGTCAGTCCGTTGTTGCGCCCACGGAACAATTGGTACGCGTCGAACACGCTCGATGGTGCCGCCGATGCCGCGGTCAATCACGATGGGCGCTGTCGACTTTGTCGCCCGTTATAGCACGCGCGAATGGCCGGCGCCTGCGCGCGCCGCGCCGATGGTTACTTGGTTGTCGCGTTGGTTCCGCGTCCCTCGATGGCGGACCCGTTGGCTTCGGCGTCAATGTTGGCAACTTCGCCGTCGACAAGGTTGTCGGTCGTTGCCTCGAGTTCGGCTGCCGAATTCTCGAGTGCAGCACCAGCACTGTTGCCAGTATCCGCGACGTTGGTCGCGTCTGGCGCTTTGCTGCAGGCAGTCAGTGTCAGCAACACGGTGGCGGTCAACAACAAGGAAGTCTTGATCATGGTACGTTCCGGAAAAACCTTTGTGCCACATAGCGGCCACAATTGACCCGTCAATTCTTGATGAGATCTTCTGGCGCGTTGGCCACAATCGCGAGCATTGCAGTCCACGCGGCGACATTTTGGCGGAGCTGGGCTGGATCGACCCGTTCGAAGGTATCTTCGGGTGTGTGGTGGTAGTCGAAATAGCGTGTCCCGGTCTGGTTGAGATCGACGGCGGAGACGCCGGCCTTGACCAAAGGCTCGATGTCGGCGCCGTCACCCGCCTTTTCGTGCGAGCGGACAATGCCGAGCGGGGCCAATGCGGTTGCCAGCCGGTCGCCGACTGCGCTGGCCTTGTCGGGGAAGTTAACGCCAAAACGCCATACGCGGTCGGCGCCGAAATCGGACTCTGCAGCCAGCGCGTGCCGTTCGTTCTTGTGCGCGGCGAAATAAGCGCTCGATCCAGCACCGCCGGTCTCTTCGTCGCCGAACCATATAACGCGGATCGTGCGTCGTGGTGCAGGTCCGTCGAGCAGGCGCTTCGCTGCGGCTGCCGTGATGGCAATGCCTGCGCCGTCGTCGATGGCGCCCGTGCCCAGATCCCAGCTGTCGAGGTGGCCGCCGACAACAACAACGCCCGCTGCTGGATCTGTGCCGGGTACTTCGGCAATGACATTGCCGGTTTCAGTCATGCCCAAATCGCGCGGTGTAAGGTTAAGATGGAGTTTGATCGGCTTGCCGCGCTTGATCATGCGCGACAGGTTATCGGCGTCCGAGGTCGAAAGCGCCGCCGCCGGGATCGGCATCACACCTTTCTCAAATGTGGTTTGACCGGCATGGGGCCCGCGTCCGTGATCGCTGCCGATTGAACGGATGAGCATCGCCGCTGCACCTTTTTTCGCAGCGAGGTTGGGGCCGTCAAAGCGTGCCGGTCCGAATGCACCGTAGCTGGAGCCGTCTTGCGTCGCGACCATGGCATTCGACACGAAGGCGATCTTGCCCTTCAGGCTGCCATTGGGCGCCGTCTGCAGATCTCCAAAGCTGGCGAAATAGACGATTTCAGCAGTTAATCCTTCGGGCGGCGTAGCGCCTGAGCTACCGAGCGCGGTGAGCCGCAATTTCTGGGGAAAGGGGCTCACCACCTCGGCCGTCTCGACCCCGCGCACCCAAGTGTGCATTTTGGTCGTCTCGATTCGTACGTTTTTAAATCCGAGCGAGGTCAGTTTCGCAAGACCCCAAGCCCGTGCCCGCCCCTCCGCTTCGGTTCCTGCCATACGGGGACCCACTTCGGTCGTGATGCCTTCGATGATGTCGAGGGCAGTATCGTCGAGCAGGGCAGCATCGCGCAGCGCTGCGACCTCTGGCGCAATGGCAGTGGGGGCCGACGGTATCGGCCGCTGGGCGTGAGCTGCGAAGGCGGTTGCGGCGGCGAACGCGGCTAGTTTGGTCTTTATCATGGCTCACGGCCTAACCGCCAAGCGGCGGTTTGCCAATCGGCACCTCACATCCTAAATGGCCGGCAAAATTCCTTACCATCTAGCCCCGAAAGACCCGACCCATGGCCGTGCAATATTCCTATGTCATGAAAGGGCTGACAAAGACCTTTCCCGGCTCCGCCAAGCCGGTGCTCAACAACATCCACCTGCAATTTCTGCCCGGCACAAAGATTGCCGTCATCGGCGTCAACGGCGCTGGTAAATCGACCCTTATGAAAATCATCGCGGGCTATGATACCGAGTTTAACGGCGAAGCCTGGGCAGCCGACGGCGTCCGCGTCGGTTATCTGGAGCAAGAGCCCCAGCTCAACCCCAAGAAAACCGTGATGGAAAACGTCAAGGACGGGGTGCGCGAGGTTGCCGATATGGTGGACCGTTTCAACGCGATTTCCGCCGAAATGGGTGAGCCTACCGACGACACCGACTTCGACAAATTGCTCGAGGAAATGGGAACGCTTCAGGAAAAAATTGACGCCGTCGATGGCTGGACGCTCGACAACCAACTCGAGATTGCAATGGAAGCCTTGCGTTGCCCGCCAGGCGACTGGAGCGTCGACAGCCTGTCGGGCGGAGAGCGCCGCCGGGTTGCGCTATGTCGCCTCCTACTCGAAAAGCCCGAAATCCTCCTGCTCGATGAGCCTACCAATCATCTCGATGCCGAGTCGGTGTCATGGCTCGAGCAGCATTTAATCAACTATGCGGGCAATGTCATTCTCGTTACCCATGACCGTTACTTCCTAGACAACGTCGTCGGTTGGGTCCTCGAGCTCGATCGCGGGCGCGGCATCCCGTTTGAAGGCAATTATTCGTCGTGGCTCGAAGCCAAGGCAAAGCGCATGAGCCAGGAGGACCGCGAAGATGAAGGTCGTCAAAAGGCAATCAAGGAAGAGCTGGAATGGATTCGCCAGTCCCCAAAGGCCCGGCAGACCAAATCCAAGGCGCGCATCCGCGCGTTCGACGAGCTTGTCGAGAAACAAGCTGACCGTCGCCCGGGTGGCGCACAGATTCTGATCCAGATCCCCGAGCGCCTGGGTGGCAAGGTGATCGAGACCCATGGACTGACCAAAGCCTATGGTGACAAATTGCTGTTCGAGAATCTGACATTTACGCTGCCGCCAGGTGGCATCGTCGGCGTCATCGGGCCGAACGGCGCAGGCAAATCGACGTTGTTCAAACTGATCACCGGGCAGGAGAAGCCGGACAAGGGCACGATCGACGTTGGCCCAACGGTCAAGCTCGGCTTCGTCGATCAGTCGCGTGACGCGCTCGATCCCAATCACAACGTTTGGGAAGAAGTGTCGGGCGGCAACGACCGGTTTTATTTCGGCAAGCACGAAGTGAACACGCGGGCCTATGTCGGCGCGTTCAACTTTAAGGGAACCGACCAGCAAAAAAAGGTCGGGCAGCTATCAGGTGGCGAACGCAACCGCGTGCACATGGCCAAGATGCTGGCGGCGGGCGGGAACGTGCTGTTACTCGACGAGCCGACCAACGATCTGGATGTGGAAACGCTGCGGGCTCTCGAAGAGGCGCTGGAGAATTTCGCGGGTTGCGCTGTCGTCATCAGCCATGACCGTTTTTTCCTCGACCGTCTGGCAACGCATATCCTCGCGTTTGAGGGGGACAGTCATGTGGAGTGGTTTGAAGGAAACTTTGAGTCGTACGAAGACGACAAGCGGCGACGAATGGGCGATGCGGCGAATCGCCCAACGCGATTGGCGTACAAGAAGCTGACGAGATAGCCGTTGCCGTTGGTGCCGGTTCGGCGCGGCCGCAACTAGATTGCGACGCTTGCTGGCCGCTGGAACGCCAGCTGCCGATTGCGAGGACGAACGTACGACCGCCGAGAAGTCCCGCCTCGGGGGTAGCAAACACGGTTCGTGCATGTGTGCCTCCGGTTGGCGAAGCGATCGTGGCTTTGTTGACTAAGGACGCCGAAAAGTCTCACGTCGACGAGCCCGGACCGGCCAGGTTTTTGGTCAAAGGGGAGGCGTGGACCATGTCGGGGGCGGTTATTCACCCGATCCCGCCCTTGAGCAGATACAAGCGCCGTCGGCCGTCATCGGGGCCGATGTTCGGTTCCCCATCCTGCTGTCACGAACACCGCTGTGGCGCTGTCAGTCACGTCTGCGGTGTGCCATACACCGGGAAGGTTGATGATGTAGTCGCCGGCGCCGAGTGTGATTGAGGCTGTGGTCCGGTCCGCCATTTCCTGATGGATCGTCATTGCACCAGCAACGCAGACAATGACTTCCGCGCCGTTGGGGTGCACCTCCCATGAGTCCCAGTCGTCGGTAAAGGCGTACATGGAGACCAACCGTCTCTCGGTGCCGTCGCCGGCGTGGCGGGCCACGTACTCGTCGTACCATTGCATGCCGGTGAATTCGGGCTGTATCAGCGCTGTTGCGCCGAGGCCGAGGTGGATGGGTTGAGTTAACAAGCTGGGCATTGCCGCGCTCCTTACTTTTTCATCCACTGTTGCAGCATCGGGCGCACCGCAAGGAAAACTGTGTAAAGGCCTTCAAGCGTCGCCAGGACTACGCGGTTGCGCGCGGCGAGGCCAAGGGGGCGCAGCAGCGGAATTGCGCGCCACATCGCGGCAAAGGCAGCTGCACCTTCGAGGACCTGACCACTGCTCTCGCGCGCATGGAAGCGGGCGAGCAACAGATTTCGGTCGACTGGGCAGACGGCGTTTTCAGCGGCTGCATCGACAAAATCGATATCGCCCGCTCGGTCGAGCCTGCGCATCAGCGCGATCTCGCGGATGCATAACGGGCAGGCGCCATCGTACCAGACTGTGACAGTGGTCATCGGCACCAGATATGGACCCTTAACCGGCAGCTTGCTAGACGGTGCATATGGCCATCGACCTGACCGACTTTGAAACAGGTGCCGATTATAACGGCGACTATGACGCAGACCTCGCCAAGCTACAAAAACGGATCGCGCGCATTCAGGCTGCTCATATCATCCACGGCAAAAGTGCGATCGTCGCGCTTGAGGGCTGGGACGCGAGCGGCAAGGGTGGGGTCATTCAGCGACTGACGGCGCTGTGGGATCCGCGCTATTACGAGGTATGGCCGACCGCCGCGCCCACCGACGAGGAACGCGTTCGGCATTTCCTCTGGCGATTTTGGAAACTTCTTCCGGGCAAAGGCGAAATCAACATCTTCGACCGCACATGGTATGGTCGGGTGCTCGTCGAACGAGTCGAGGGCTTTTGCAGTGAAGCCGAATGGAAACGGGCTTACGACGAGATCAACGAGTTTGAAGCGCAGCAAAAGGATATTGGCGTTACCATCGTCAAACTGTTCCTGCACATCGATCAGAAGGAGCAGGATAAACGCTTTCAACACCGTCTCGCCGACCCGTGGAAACGCTGGAAAACGGGGACAGACGATTACCGCAATCGCGCGCGCCGGGCTGATTACCTCAAAGCCTATGACACTATGTTCGAGCGCACAGACACACGCTGGGCACCATGGAAAGTCGTCGACGCCAACAACAAGAAGGGCGCGCGGATGGCGGCGCTGAGCTATGTTGCGGACCGGCTGCAGGCAGCGGTCGATATGAACCCGCTGGAAGCAGATCCCGAAGTCTTGGCGTTGGCAAAGGCTGCATTCGGCAATCAGGGATAGGTGATCGCAATGATCGCGACCTCGCTTTCCCCGCTTGGCAACGCCACTCTGCGCACATCTCCCACCGCTGCACTCCGCAACGCGTGGGCCATGGGACTGGTCCAACTGATTAAACCTGCGCCGGCGTCGCATTCATCGGAGCCAACAAGCGTGATGATCCGCTCGCGGTCAGCTTCGTCGGCGATCGTAACCGTGGCACCGAACCAGACGCGGCCATGGTCGTTTTGAGCCCCCGGGTCGACGATGGTGACTGCCTTCATTCGCCTGGCAAGATGCGACGCGCGCCGGTCGATCGCCCGCAACCTTTGACGGCCGTAAATATAGTCTCCGTTTTCCGATCGGTCGCCATTGCCTGCGGCCCAACTGACCACCTCGACTACGGCGGGGCGTTCGACCGACATTAGCTGCGTATATTCTGCACGCAGGGCTTCGAAGCCAACCGGAGTGATCGGATCGCTCAAACCTAACCCGGCGTCCGCTTGCCGAGGTACATCGATAACGGCGTGTTGCTCCGAACGCGGGCCTTGCTCGGATCGATCATGTCGTAGACTACAGCGTTCTCCAGAACGCGCTCAACGTAGCCGCGCGTTTCCGAAAACGGAATAGCTTCGATCCACTGTAACACGTCTGTCCCGTTGCGAGGGTCGCCGTTTGCGACCAGCCACTTGTTCACATTGCCTGGCCCTGCATTATAGGCTGCGACAGCAAGCACATAGTTTCCGTTGTAGCGGTCCATCAGCCGCGCGAATAACCAGCTGCCCAAACGGATATTATACTGTGGGTCGGTAATCAGCCCGCTCATGTCATAGGTAGCGCCGATCTTGATCGACGTGTCGCGCGCAGTTCCAGGCATCAATTGCATGAGCCCGCGCGCGCCTGCACGGCTGACAGCGGCACGATCAAACTGACTTTCCTGACGCGAAATAGCGTGGATCATCGTCCAATTGTCGCGCGCGTCCTCGGGCACCGGCACCACTGGGAATCCTGCTCGGACATAGCCGCTGTAACCGTTGATGCCCGCGCTCCGGCCAACCATGACGGCCAGATCGGGTCGGCCAATGCGCTGTGAAAGCTGCACGGCCAGCACGTGATCGACATCGCTGATGGCAGCTTGGGCGATTTGACGGACAAACAAGGTTTGCGTGAGGTGGTCGTTGCGCTCTGCCAAAATCTGGACAGCACGAACGATCTCCTGATTGAAAAAGGCAGCACGCTGATTTTGAGAAATTTCGACCGTATCTGTGATCGGGGGAATCGCGGGCACGCGGCCGATTCGCTCAGCAGCAAGTTGCCCATAGAATTGGTCGAACGCTTGCGCGGCATTCGCATAATAGGCTTCGGCATCGCTACTCCGACCGGAGGCCTCCGCGGCACGGCCCGCCCAATACAACCCCTTCGAGCGGGTTTGCGGCGAGCGAGCGGCCTTTGCATATAAATCAAACATGCGGATCGCGTCGAACGGACGACCGAGCTTATTGAGTGCAGTCGTTCCCGCCAGCCACGCCGCATTGGTATACTCATCGCGCTCACCGAGAGGGCGGTCTCGCACAATTGTTCCGGGCGCATACGTGTCCTCGACCTGCCTGGCGATATCGTACGCAGTCTGCTGTTGCCCCTGCGCTGCGGCATTGCGGGCGACCGCGACGATCATGCCGAGCCATCGTTCGGCATCGAGTGGGGGCGCGTTGAGGCGCCGGGGCGCGGCGAGCAAGGTCTGCGCAGCATATTCCTGGCCCGACAGCCGCAGCCAGGTCACGCGGTCGATCAGAAAGCCGGGGTCACCGCTCGCACTCGCCGCAATATAAGCCATTTTGCTTGCCGCATCGGGCGCTTTGGCTTGCAGGGCGACGCGTGCATCGAACTGCGGCTGGCGCACCGGGCTTGTCATCGACAGCTGGTGCGCGGCGAGAGTCGTCAACCGGCTCCACAACAGGCGTTCCATGCGGGCATCATGATCAGCGCTCGACAATAATCCAGGCCAACGAGCAAGGAGACGTAATTCATCGACTGGCGAAAGCGCACCCATTGTCCACGCTCGTTTAGCCACCATTCGCGCGTCGTCGCGGCGGCCAACCGCGTCGAGCGCTTCGGCCTGGCGCAGCGCGCTCGTCGCTGTCAACGGCCCGAAGCGAGCGAAATAGATCGTAACGAGCTGTGGATCCTCGGCATCAGCGCGCAACGCGCGTTCGGCGGACTTCCGAATCGCTGCCTCGCCGGGCCACCCAGGATGAGCGACCAGAAACCGCGCATAGGATGAAAACGGCAAGGCGTCGGACTGGCGCACGCCATTCCATGTGGCAATCGCTGCGTCGATCGCCGAATCGTTCTGGGCGAGAGCCGACCGCGTCGGTGGCGCTGCCATGAGTTCCTGCGCCGAGGCTGCTGCAGGAAGCAGCACGGGGGTGGCAATGAGCAGCGCGGAAACGATGAAGCGACGGGTCATGCTGGACATGCTGGGACAAGCGTCCTTATCAGGCCCTGAACGGCGATGGTAAAAATGGGTCATCGACCCGTCTATGCCGTAGCGCAACTAGTGCGTGAAGGGAGAAGACGATGTTTTCCGGCTCGATTCCGGCACTGGTAACGCCGTTTCGAGGCGGCACGGTCGACGAGGTCGCATTTCGTATGCTCGTCGATTGGCAGATCGACAATGGATCCCAGGCGCTCGTTGCCTGCGGCACGACAGGCGAAAGCGCCACGCTCAGTTATGAAGAACATTACCGCGTCATCCAATTGTGCATTGATACCGCCGCGGGCCGTGTCCCCGTGATTGCGGGATGTGGGTCGAACGATACCGCCACGGCCGTTCGTCACATGAAATATTCAAAGCAAGCCGGCGCTGCGGCGGCTTTGGTCGTTGCACCCTATTATAATCGGCCGAATCAGGAAGGTATTTTCGCGCACTACGAACATCTGACACGCCACAGCGACTTGCCAGTTGTCGTTTATAACGTTCCTGGGCGGACAATCGTCGACATTCTTCCAGAAACGCTGGCACGGCTCGCAAAGCTGCCGACAATCGTCGGGGTCAAGGACGCCAGCGGCAACATGGCGCGCCTTGCGGCGCATCGGCTTGGCTGCGGGACTGATTTCTGTCAATTATCGGGGAATGATGACATGGCGCTGGCCTACAATGCGGCCGGCGGTGTCGGCTGTATCTCAGTCACCGCAAACGTTGCGCCCAAACTATGTGCAGCGTTTCAGACGGCGTGTGCGATTGGTGATTATGCGCTCGCGCGCGAGCTTAACGACAAGCTTTATCCCCTTCATGCCGCGTTGTTCTCTGATGCGTCTCCTGGGCCGACCAAATATGCGATGGCTCAGCTGTTTAGTTGGATGACGCCCGAATTGCGCTTGCCGATGACGTCGCCCTCGGCGGCGTCGCAAAGCGCTGTTGATGCAGCGCTTGCTCATGCCGGTCTGATTTAGCGGATGGCTCGTCCTCGTCCCGCACAAGTGAAAGCCAAGACCGTTGCCGAGAACCGGCGCGCCCGGTACGACTATGCAATCGAGGAAACCTACGAAGCCGGCATCATGCTCACCGGCACCGAAGTGAAATCGCTGCGTTTCGGCGAGGGGTCGATTGCTGAGAGTTACGCCGAAGTGAGGGGTGGTGAAGTCTGGCTCGTAAACTCCAACGTCCCCGAATACAGTCATGGCAATCGCGAGAACCACGAGCCCAAGCGCCCGCGTAAGTTGCTGCTGAACGAACGCGAGATCGCAAAAATGCACAAGGCGATTTCACGCGAGGGCATGACCCTTGTGCCCCTGTCCATCTATTTCAACGGTCGAGGACGCGCCAAGGTCGAACTCGCCATTGCCAAGGGCCGCAAGCACCAGGACAAGCGCGAGTATGAGAAGGAAAAGGACTGGAAACGCGAGTCCGCGCGTATTTTGCGGGATCGCGGATGACCGTGCTGCTCGGCCGACTTCCATCGCAAACTGCCGACCGCCTCGTTGGTTTAACCGTGCTGGCGGGCGCGTTGTTATCCGGCTGGCTCGTCCTGCGCGCCGCTGGCGCACAGATGATCGCTGCGGCCTTTGTCAGTGCGATTATCGCGGCGGCCGCGCTGCTGCTGCTCGTGCGCCATCTCTACCCACCCCGCGCGCGGGTCGAGCGGTCCGTCGACTGGGTGTTGGTGCGCGAAGCATCTGATAATGAGGCGACGGCCCTCGCGATCATCGATCGAACGGGAAGGCTAGTGTGTACCAATGCGCTGTACGACAGCTGGTTTGGCACCTCTGCGCCGACCGACCTGACGAGCGACGACGGTGACCTGGTTGCGACAGGCAAGGCGGCGTGGCGCGATGGACATGCCTCGTTAGCCGGCCGTGTTGCCTCCCGCAACGTAGCGGTCGAAGTCGTACGCGGCGGTCAAAGTGATGATTGCCTCGTCTGGCGATTCCGCGAAAGCGCAGGCGGCAGTCCAGTCGTGCTGCTGCCGACACTGTTGGCCGGGGTATGGGGCGACCGGCTTGGCTCGGCGGGCGTGATGGTTGTGCTGATCGGCGGCGAGGGGCGCGTCCGGGCCGCCAACCGTGTCTTCGTCTATCGCGCGACCGGTCGTACCGACGCGCCGGTCGCAGGTCGTGATTTTGTAACCCTGCTCACGTCTGCCAGCGACGGCACCATCCGGTTCGCCTACGAAGGGCTAACGGGTCTGCCGATCCGGCTCCTTCAGATCCCGCTCGACGAGGCGCGCGACGCCAATGATGCCAGCGACGAACTTGGCGAGCGCATCATCGTCTTGATCGACGACGAAGGAGGGAGTGGGGCAGGCACTGACGTGCCGCTGCAAATGCTGCTGTCGATGCTCCCGCTTGGACTGGCACTTGCCGACCGGGACGGGAGGTTTCTTTACCTCAACGATGCCTTCGTCCGCGCCGCAGGCGCAGCGCAGGGCTCAACGCCGGTTTATCCCGGAGATCTCGTCATCCGAGAGGACAAGGCCGCCGTGGCCGACGCGGTGCGACGCTTTGCTAACGGGCAATCGGCCTCTGGCGACATTGTCGTTCGGTTAAAGGATCGTCCTGATGACCCCGTTGCATTGACCATCGCCGGCGCTCGCGGTCTTGGCGAAGCGGCGGTGTTGCTCAGTCTCAAGGACAATACTGAAGAATCGAAGCTCCAGCGCCAAGTCGCCCAAGCCACAAAAATGCAGGCGGTGGGCCAGCTCGCGGGCGGGGTTGCGCACGACTTCAACAACATTCTGACCGGTATTCTGGGCCACTGCGACCTGATGCTGATGCGCCATACCCCGGGCGACAGTGACTATGACGACATTCAGCAGATCCGGAACAATTCGAACCGCGCAGCAGGGCTAACGCGTCAGTTACTCGCGTTCTCGCGGCAACAGACGTTACGCCCCCAAGTTCTTCAACTTCCCGATGTGGTCTCCGAGGTTTCGAACCTCCTGCAGCGGCTCCTGGGCGAAACGGTCGATCTCGTCATCAATCACGGACGCGCTTTGGGTGCTGTCCGGGCCGACCCCGGCCAGATGGAACAGGTTATCGTCAATCTTGTCGTCAATGCCCGCGACGCCATACAGGCTAAGGGCGACAAATCGGGTAAAGTAACACTCAAGACGTACAAGGTCAGCGCCGCCGAAGTACGCAAGCTCGATAGCGAATTCCTGCCGGTCGCTGATTATACTGCGCTCAGCGTCACTGACACCGGGACCGGCATCGCGCCCGAAAATCTTTCGAAGATTTTTGAACCGTTTTTCACCACGAAAGACGTGGGGAAGGGCACCGGTCTTGGCCTCTCCACGGTTTACGGGATTGTGAAGCAATCGGGCGGGTTCATCTTCGCCGATTCGGACCTGGGCGTTGGCACGACCTTTTCGGTCTTTCTGCCCGTCCACTTTGAAGCCGAAGCCAGGCGTGCTGTCATCGCTGCCCCGACACAAAAACCCGTCGAACTCTGGGGCAGTGGCACAATCTTGCTCGTCGAGGATGAGGATATGGTTCGTGCGGTTGCCGAGCGTGCACTCGTCCGTCACGGCTACACCGTGCTGACCGCCGCGCACGGCGAGGAGGCCATGGCAATCCTGGCGACAGGTGAAAAGATCGACCTGATTGTGTCAGATGTCGTGATGCCGACGATGGATGGCCCGACTTTGGGGCGCGAGGCGCGAGCTAAATACCCTGATCTGCCGATCTTGTTCATGTCGGGCTATGCCGAGGAACAATTGCGCAAGTCGATTGACCTTGATCGCATGGGGTTCATCCCCAAGCCGTTCGAGATCAAGGCGTTGGCCGAGGCCGTTAAAGCAACGCTCGCCCTTTAGGCGTCGCGACCAAATATTTTATGTTCTACTCTTGTTCCAAAAGAACAAATCCGATACGCACGCTAAATAGCGCGTTGACCGGATGCGCTCAGCGGTTAGGAGGAACGGAACAATGGCGGCTCAGCTGAAAGTTATTGGCGGCGATATGGCAACGACGGCACTCACGGACCGGCAACGCGCACTCGAGGCGGCGCTCGCGCAGATCGATCGTGCGTTCGGCAAGGGTTCGGCGATGAAGTTGGGCAGCCGCGAAGCCATGCAGATCGAGGCTGTCTCAACCGGTTCGCTCGGGCTCGACATCGCGTTGGGCATCGGTGGTTTGCCGCGTGGCCGTATTGTCGAAATTTTCGGTCCCGAATCGTCGGGAAAAACGACGCTGGCGCTCCACGCGATTGCCGAGGCACAAAAGATTGGCGGCACTGCGGCGTTCATTGATGCCGAACACGCGCTCGACCCGGTTTATGCCAAGAAACTGGGCGTCAACATAGACGAACTGATCGTTTCGCAACCTGATACCGGTGAGCAGGCACTCGAGATTTGCGATACGCTGGTGCGGTCGAACGCCGTCGATGTTCTGGTGATCGATTCGGTCGCCGCTCTCGTTCCGCGCGCCGAAATCGAGGGCGAAATGGGTGACAGCCATGTCGGTCTGCAAGCGCGTCTGATGTCGCAGGCGCTGCGCAAGATCACCGGTTCGATCAGTCGCTCGCGCTGCACTGTCATCTTTATCAACCAGATCCGAATGAAGATCGGCGTGATGTACGGCTCTCCGGAAACGACGACTGGCGGCAATGCGCTCAAATTCTATGCGAGCGTCCGTCTCGATATCCGTCGTACCGGCCAGATCAAGGACCGCGAGGACATTGTCGGCAACACAACGCGCGTAAAGGTCGTCAAGAACAAGGTTGCGCCGCCGTTCAAGCAGGTCGAATTCGATATTATGTATGGACAGGGCATCTCAAAGGTCGGAGAAATCCTTGATCTTGGCGTCAAGGCCGGGATCGTCGAGAAGTCGGGTGCTTGGTTCAGCTATGATTCGATTCGGGTCGGACAAGGCCGCGAGAATTCGAAAGTCTATCTGACCGAGAACCCCCAAATTGCCGAGCGCATTGAAAAAGCGATTCGCGCCAAGACTGACGATGTCGCAGATGCGCTGATGGTCGGGTCGAGCGCCGAGGACGATGCGTGACACGGGCATCGGCGCGCCTGAACTATGTAGAAATCCCCGTTAGTGACAAGGTGGTGTCGTCGGAATTCTTCGCGGTTGCGTTTGGCTGGGAGCTGATGTCATTCGGACCGACCTATGCCGCGACGTCGCATGGGGGCGCGGGCGACAGCGTCGATTTCGGTCTTCAAGCAGATCCGTCTGAGGCGAGTACTGCGCCGCTGCCCGTTATCCATGTCGACGATCTCGACGGGACGCTGACACGGGTGAGGGCTGCAGGTGGGACAATCACGCGTCCAGCGTTTGATTTTCCCGGCGGGCGACGTTTTCATTTTCGCGAACCTGGCGGCAACGAGCTGGCAGCTTGGACAATGTCAGACGGCGGGTTGGAAAACGCTCCCAAATGAAATTGCCTGTCGTCCGCCTTATCGGCGTGCCGACCGATTGCCATTCATCTTACCTGCGGGGTGCGGCGACCGCCCCAGCAGCGATCCGCGCGGCTCTCAGCAGCGCTCACGGAAATGCCGCTGCCGAGTCGGGCGTCGAACTCGGGCTGGATTTCTTGGTGGACGACGTGGGCGATCTCGCGCTGAGCGATACGCTTGCAGCAACCGTTACTGACGATGCCGTGATATTCGCCGCCGTCGCCGACGCGATAGCGACGGACGTTATGCCGCTTGTTCTTGGCGGCGACCATTCAATCAGCGTTCCAGTCGTGGCTGCCCTTGCAGCAGCCTTGGGGCCATTGAACATCCTCCACATCGACGCGCATCCTGACCTCTACGACAATTACGCCGGCGACCCACGCAGCCATGCCTCGCCCTTCGCCCGCATTTTGGAGGCCGGTCACGTCAAACGCCTCGTCCAAGTCGGTATTCGGACGATGAATCGCCATTGTCGCGAACAGGCGCGGCGCTTCGGCGTCGAGGTCATCGAAATGAAGGATTTTCACCGGGGAGCCGTGCCGGAACTCGACGGGCCGCTTTATGTCAGCATCGACATGGATGGCTTCGACCCGAGCGTTGCTCCCGGCGTCGCCCACCTCGAGCCTGGCGGCCTCGGCGTGCGTGACGTGCTTGACCTTCTGGTTCGACAAACCTCCTCGCTGGTCGGTGCCGACATCGTCGAGCTCTGCCCGGGACGCGATCCGACTGGCATCACCAGTATCCTTGCTGCCAAGCTGGTGCGTGAACTCTGTGCGCTCCATATCCGAAATGGGACTGCAACATGATCAATCGCCGACAAATTATCGCAGCCGGTAGCGCAGGACTTGCCCTTGCGCCATTGCCGGTCTGGGCGGCCGCGCCCAATCTTGCATCGATCACCGACACCATTCCGCGAATTGACCGCGCCGAGCGCGCCGCGAGGATCGTCAAGGCGCAAGAGTTGATGCGCGCAAACTCAATCGGCGCGATTTTGATCGAACCCGGCTCCAGCCTGGATTATTTCACCGGGGTAAAGTGGTGGCGCAGCGAGCGAATCACGTGTGCCGTGATTCCAGCCGAGGGGACACCGTGTATTGTAACGCCCTTCTTCGAGGAGCCCTCGATCCGCGAAACGCTCAACGTCCCTGCTGAAGTCCGCGTCTGGCAGGAAGACGAACGCGCCATTTCAGTCGTTGCTGCGTTTCTGAAATCGCGTGGGCTGTCTGAACGTCAGATCGGGATCGAGGAAACCGTCCGGTTCTTGGCGAGTGACGGGCTCACTCGCGCGCTACCGGGCGCAAAGCTCGTCTCCGCGAACCCGGTCGTTCGTGGTTGTCGCATGATCAAGACGCCGGCCGAAATTGCCCTGATGCAAGCAGCTTCTGACGTCACCGTCCGCGCGATCGATCATGCGATTGCGCACACTCAATTGGGCATGACCCCCGCCGACATCACGGGGCTGATCGTCGGGGCGACGCAGGCTCTTGGCGGCGAAGCCGACGGCGCGCTGGTCCTCCTAGGCATAGCAAGCGCCTATCCGCACGGCTCGCACCAGCCTCAACGTGTGGCAAACAACGAGATTATTCTGATCGACTGCGGCTGTTTGGTCGGCGGCTACCAGTCCGACATATCGCGCAGCTTCGTGCTCGGCGGCGCAACCCCCGAACAACGCAAAGTGTTCAGCCAGGTCCGGCAAGGCCAGCAGATCGCTTTTGCTGCTGCGAAATTGGGCGCTGCCGCCGGAACAATCGACGATGCCGTTCGCATGCAATACGAGAGCTGGGGATATGGGCCGCGCTACAAACTCCCCGGCACGCCGCATCGCACAGGCCACGGGATCGGCATGGACGGGCATGAACCTGTCAACCTGGTCCACGGGGAGACAACCCGCTTGGCAACCGGCATGTGCTTTTCGAACGAACCCGGTATCTACACGCCCGGCAAATTCGGTGTTCGCATCGAGGATTGTTTCCATATGACCGTGACCGGACCTAAATGGTTTAGCGAACCGCAGCGGTCGATCGAGTATCCGGCCGGCTGAGGAGGGAAATGCGGGTGAAAATCGTCGCGATACTTGAGCGTCGGGCTTGCCTCCCCTAAGCGGCGCTCATGACCTCGACGAACGATATCCGCCGCTCCTTCCTCGACTATTTTGCGGGAGCTGGACACGAGCGCGTCGCCTCTGCGCCGCTCGTGCCGCATAACGATCCGACGTTGATGTTTGTCAACGCGGGGATGGTGCCGTTCAAGAACGTTTTCACCGGCCTCGAAAGCCGTGCTTATGTTACCGCGACGTCGAGCCAAAAGTGCGTACGCGCTGGCGGGAAACACAATGATCTCGACAACGTCGGCTATACCGGGCGACATCATACCTTTTTCGAAATGCTCGGCAATTTCTCGTTTGGAGATTATTTCAAAGAACGCGCGATCTCATTTGCATGGGATCTCATCACGCGCGAATGGGGGATCGATCCAAGCCGCCTGACTGTCACTGTCTATCACACTGACGACGACGCTTATTCGCTCTGGAAGCGCATCGCGGGGCTGCCGGACAGTCGAATCATCCGCATTGCAACCAAGGATAACTTTTGGGCGATGGGCGACACAGGGCCGTGCGGTCCATGTTCCGAAATCTTTTACGATCATGGCGACCATATCCCTGGCGGACCTCCGGGATCGCCGGACGAGGCCGGCGACCGCTTCGTCGAAATCTGGAACCTCGTGTTCATGCAGTATGAGCAGCTTACCGTCGAGGAGCGTCGTGACTTGCCGCGTCCGTCGATCGACACCGGAATGGGGTTGGAACGCATTGCGGCGGTCATGCAAGGCGTCCACGACAACTACGATACTGACACGTTCAAGGCGCTGATTGCCGAGAGTGGCGAGCTGACAAAGACGTCGACCACAGGCGCCAACGAAGCGTCGCACCGCATTATCGCCGATCACCTCCGGGCATCGTCATTCCTTGTGGCCGATGGCGTGCTGCCCGCGAACGAAGGGCGCGGCTATGTGCTGCGCCGAATAATGCGTCGGGCCATGCGCCACGCCCATCTGCTGGGTGCAGCGAATCCGCTGATGTACCGCTTAGTGCCAAGCCTTGTTGCGGAGATGGGCGCAGCGTTCCCCGAGCTCGTGCGCGCGCAGCCGTTGGTCGAAGCGACCCTTCTGCAAGAAGAAACCCGCTTCCGTCAGACCTTGCGGAACGGGCTCGGCCTGCTCGATGAAGCAACTGCGACGTTTGAGTGTGGCGATACGCTGCCGGGCGAAACCGCATTTAAGCTCTATGATACCTATGGGTTCCCGTACGACCTCACGGAGGACGCATTGCGCGCGCGCAGTATCGGTGTCGACCGTGCCGGATTCGACGCAGCGATGGCCCGGCAAAAGGCAGCGGCGCGCGCGGCGTGGAAGGGCTCTGGCGATGCCGCTGCTGCCGATGTCTGGTTCGATATCGCCGACGAACTTGGTAGCACTGAATTCACAGGCTATTCTGGCGACACCAGCGACGGCCAAGTTGTCGCGCTGGTCAAGGACGGCGCGCGCGTCATGCACGTCGGCGAGGGTGAAGCGGTGACGATCTTGACCAACCAGACGCCTTTCTACGGCGAAAGCGGCGGTCAGATGGGCGACGCCGGCCGTATAAAGGGCAGCCATGGCCTAGCAGTGCTCATCGAGGACACCTCAAAGCCGCTCGGTAGATTGCATGCGCATCAAGGTGTCGTTGAAAGTGGGCGAATCGCGGTGGGCGATCCGGTGACGCTGAGCATCGACATTGATCGACGGGCGCAGCTGCGCGCAAATCACTCGGCAACGCACCTTCTCCACGCAGCGCTACGCGACCGCCTCGGCGGACATGTTACGCAAAAGGGCAGTCTTGTTGCACCTGACCGGCTACGCTTCGATTTTTCGCATAATGCTGCGCTCACGCCCGCCGATATCGCGCATGTGGAGAGCGAAGTGAACGCCCGCATCCGCGAGAATGGATCGGTAACGACACGGCTGATGACGCCCGATGATGCCGTCGCAGCAGGTGCACTTGCCCTTTTTGGCGAGAAATACGGCGACGAAGTCCGGGTGCTCAGCATGGGGAAGGCGGCTCGGAACAGCTATTCGGTCGAACTGTGTGGCGGTACTCATGTCGCGGCGCTCGGCGACATCGCACTGTTTAAAATCGTGTCCGAAAGCGCGGTTTCCAATGGCGTACGCCGAATCGAAGCACTGAGTGGCGAGGCGGCACGTCACTGGCTGACCGCGCGCGAAGATCGGTTGAAGGAGGCCGCTGCACTACTCAAGGCAGCGCCGGACGACGTCCCGATGCGCGTTGCGGCATTGGTCGATCACCAAAAAAAGCTCGAGCGCGAACTCGCAGACGCCAAACGAGCGCTGGCTCTTGGTGGCGGTAGCGGTTCCGGACCAACGGTCGAGGACGTCGCCGGCGTGAAGTTCGAAGGCCAGCTGCTCGACGGCTTCGATGCGAAGGGTCTTCGCGGGCTGATTGACGAATCCAAAGCGCGGCTTGGCTCGGGCGTCGCTGCCGTCGTGACGGTGATTGAAGGCAGGGCGTCGGTAGCGGTTGGGGTGACTGACGACCTTAAAGCCGGTTTAAGTGCGGTAGATCTCGTCAAGGCCGCGGTTGCCGTTTTGGGCGGCCAAGGCGGCGGGGGCCGGGCGGATATGGCGCAGGGCGGCGGGCCGGACGGGACTGCTGGACCTGCGGCGATAATTGCGATCCGCAACGCGATTGAGAACGCTCCCGTAGCTGCCTAAAGTGCCTTCAATCGCGGCGGCGCGTTCAACCCGCCCGCATCCTTGATGGCCTCGCGTAATTGGTCGCGCTTTTCGTGGATCGATGCGATGACCGGTCCCATTGCCACGCCAAGGTCCACAAGGACCGCCTCCGACAGCTGGAGAGAGGATTCAAGTGTCTCGGGCACCGCGTCGGTAACACCCGCACGGTAAAGTTTTGCCGCATGTTCGGTGTCCCGGGCACGTGCAACGATCGTCAGGTCGGGCGCCTCGGCGCGCAGTCGCCGCGCCAAAACCACGTTTTGCACCGGATCATTCATCGTCAGGACGACCGCTGCTGCATCGGCAAGGTGGAGTGCCTGGGTGGCGCCCGCCCGGCCTGCGTCACCGTAACGCACTGGTTTGCCTTCGCGACGGGCGGTTGCGACGACATCGACATCGGCCTCAATGGCCGTCCACGGCTTTTTGTGCACCTCCAGCATCGAGGCAACCATCTCGCCCACGCGTCCATACCCGATGATGACGGTCGTCTGCGGGTCGACGTCAGCGGGCACGTCCGCCTGGTTCCAGCCGATCCGACGCGACACGCGGTGGCCGATGTCGGCAAGCAGCGGGGTGATTGTGAGGCCGATCGCGGTCACTCCCGACCAGAACGTTGCCGTTGGTCCGTCGATTAGGCCCGCCGTTAGCGCGGCGCCAAGCACGACCAAGGTCAACTCGGACGGGCTCGACATCAGGATCCCCGTTTCCGCCGCAACGCTCTGTCGTGCCCCGCCGAACCACAGCAGAGCCGCGGTCAGGCTCGCCTTCAGGATGACGACGATGGCAACGGCGCCGATGAGCGCAGGCCAGTTGGCGACCAGGAAGCGTAGGTCAAGCTGCATCCCTACGGTCAATAGGAACACACCGAGTGCCAGGTTCTTGAAAGGCGCGATGATCCCCTCGACTTCGTGAACGTAATCGGTCTCTGCTATAACCAGACCGGCGATGAGCGCGCCGACGATGGGCGACAGGCCGACGGCCAGGGTTGCAAGGCTGGCAAGGATTACAACCAGCAATGTCACTGACAAGAACAATTCTGGACTGCGGGTCCGTGCAGCCTGGGCGAACACCCGCGGCAAGGTAATCCGTCCCGCAACGAGCAGCGCGGCGACGACCACGATGCCCAGGCCCAATACTTGACCGAGCGCTGCGAAATCACGGCCACCCGGGCCTAGCGCGCCAAGCAAAAAAATGATCGGTACGAGAGCCAGATCTTCGAACAGCAACATGGCAAAGGCCAGGCGCCCGACGGGACTGGTTGTTCCGGCAATCGGCAGGACCAGCGCCGTCGAGGACAATGCAAGCGCGATGCCAAGGCCGAGTGCAGCGTTGGTCGAATACCCAAAGGCCAGCAGCGCGGCAGCGATGAGAAGGCCATTGCCGAACAATTCGGTTGCGCCGATCGCTGCGACTTCACGCCGCATTGCCCATAATCGACGAAAACTCAGCTCCAGCCCGACCGAGAAAAGAAGCAGGATAATTCCGAAATCAGCGAAAACCGACATGCCTTTTATGTCATTGATCGTGACATAAAACAGCAGCGGCCACCGCGCGACCAGGGAGCCGAGCCCAAAGGGGCCGACAATGACCCCCACCAGGATAAAGCCGATGACTGGCGAAATCCTGAGCCGGGCAAATGCCGGAATGACCAAACCCGCCGCTGCGAGGACGACCAACGCATCGCTGAGCCCAGGGGAATGAACATCTAGCGCCATAATGACGGGCTTAGGCGGACCTGTAAGCCATTGTCACTCTCGATCGGTCGTGTGTTCAGGCCCAGTCTTTCATCGCGTTTTCGAGATTGAGGCGAATCGCCTCGAAGAATTGCTCCGTTGTCATCCACGCCTGGTCGGGCCCGATCAGGATCGCAAGATCCTTGGTCATGCCGCCTTGCTCGACCGTGTAGATGCACGCGCGTTCGAGCGTTTCGGCAAAACGGATAACATCAGGTGTGTCGTCAAACTTGCCGCGGTATTTCAGGCCACCCGTCCAGGCAAAGATCGACGCGATGGGGTTCGTCGAAGTTGCCTTGCCCTGTTGATACTGGCGATAATGGCGTGTGACGGTACCATGTGCAGCTTCGGCCTCGACGGTCTTGCCGTCGGGCGTCAGCAAAACCGAAGTCATCAATCCGAGCGAGCCAAAACCCTGTGCGACCTGATCGGACTGGACGTCTCCGTCGTAGTTCTTGCACGCCCAGACGAACTTGCCCGACCATTTGAGCGCACTGGCGACCATGTCATCGATCAGTCGATGTTCATAGACGATGCCAGCTCGAGCAAATTGATCTTTGAATTCATTTTCGAAAATCTCAGCAAAGAGATCCTTGAACTGACCATCATACGCCTTGAGAATCGTGTTCTTTGTGGACAGATACAGGGGCCAGCCGCGGCCAAGCGCATAGTTCATCGACGCACGCGCGAAGTCGCGGATCGACTCGTCGAGATTGTACATCGCAAGAGCGACGCCGGACGACGGATACTGGAACACTTCCTCGTCAATAATCGTGCCATCCTCACCTTCGAATACGAGCCGCAGTTTGCCGGGGCCTGGAACGCGGAAATCAGTGGCACGATACTGGTCGCCAAAGGCGTGGCGGCCGACAACGATGGGATCCGTCCACCCCGGAATCAGGCGTGGGACGTTTTTGATGACAATAGGCTCGCGAAAAACGACGCCGCCGAGGATGTTCCGGATCGTGCCGTTGGGCGATTTCCACATTTTCTTGAGGTTGAATTCTTTGACGCGGTCTTCGTCCGGCGTGATCGTCGCGCATTTCACGCCAACGCCGTATTTTGCGATGGCATTGGCCGAATCAACAGTGATCTTGTCGTTGGTCTCGTCGCGCTTTTGCACGCTGAGGTCGTAATAATGCAGGTCAATGTCGAGGTACGGCTTGATCAGGCGCTCGCGGATCCATTCCCAAATGATCCGCGTCATTTCGTCGCCATCGATTTCGATGACGGGGTTTTTCACCTTGATCTTGGCCATTCGTACTTCCTCGGGGAGATGTCACCGTCGCTCTAGGCAAGGCGGCGCAGGCAATCAACCATGAGACAGTCGCGGGTAATCGTCGCAGGAAATTTGCGGTTCGTCGCACGAGGCTCTACAAAGTTACAATGTCGCACCCTGAAACCGGCCCAAACGGGCCGCCGAGCGTTCGTTGGCGTTTTCCCGCAGTCCATCCAGATGGACGCAAATTTGTCGTTATTTCCGGCATGATCACGCTCATCTTTGCGCTGATGTCGTGGGAGATACTGGCGTGGCCAATGGTTGGTATCACGATCTGGGTTGCGGCGTTCTTTCGCGATCCCATCCGCAGTGTTCCCAAGGGAGACGAGCTGATCCTGGCGCCTGCCGACGGGCTCATCACGCTGATCTGCGACGTGCCGCCACCGCGTGAATTGGTCGGTGAAGCTGGCCTGGGTGAGGCGCCGATGACGCGTGTATCAATCTTCATGTCGGTTTTTGATGTCCATATCCAGCGGTCGCCGATCGATGGGATCATCCGCCAAGTGGTTTATATTTCGGGAAAATTCCTGAGCGCCGATCTCGACAAGGCGAGCGAGGACAATGAACGACAGCACATCCTTGTCGAGCGCCATGACGGGTTCCGCATCGGCTATACCATGATCGCGGGGCTTGTTGCGCGCCGGATCGTGCCGTTCGTCAAGCCGGGCGACACCGTTGTCGCGGGGCAGCGCGTTGGCCTGATCCGCTTTGGCAGTCGTGTCGACGTCTATTTGCCCGCCGGGACCGCCTCGCGCGTCGCGCTCGGTCAGCGGACGATTGCGGGCGAAACAATTCTGGGCGTAATCGGCAACAATCACGCGGCGGGCGGCGTCAGCCAGTGACGGCGCCGACCGGGCGGCGGACGCTGCGACGCGGAATTCCTCTGCGTACCGTCGCCCCCAATGCGGTAACTGCACTTGCGCTCTGTTCGGGTCTTACCGCGGTTCGCTTTGCCATCGGAGGCGACTGGCAACTCGCTCTGGCAGCAATCATCATTGCGGGCGTGCTCGATGGGCTCGACGGGCGTATCGCTCGGATGTTGAAGGGGGAAAGCCGTTTCGGCGCCGAACTCGATTCACTGTCGGATGTCATTGCATTCGGGGTCGCGCCAGCACTCGTTCTCTTCCTTTGGAGCCTGGTGGGGGTGCCGCGCTACGGATGGGTTTTTGCACTCGCCTATACCGTATGTGCAGCGCTTCGACTGGCGCGGTTCAATGCAGCTATTGATGCGACCGAACAGCCGCATAAATCCGCCGGCTATCTGACCGGCGTTCCTGCGCCCGCGGCGGCGGGTCTTGCGCTGCTTCCGGTGTATCTCTGGCTGATCACCGGTCAGCTCTTCTTTCGCTCGCCGTTCGTTGTGGCACCCTGGCTCGGTTTCGTGGCGTTCCTGATGATTTCCAACGTAGCTACGTACAGCTGGTCATCGCTACGCCTGCGTCGCAATGTCCGTTTCGAAGCGCTTGCGGGGGTCGCCATATTTTTTGGTGCGCTGTTCTCTGCACCCTGGGAAACCCTGACCATCATCTGCGCCGCTTATCTAACGCTTATCCCGTTCAGTATTCGCAGCTACACCCGCGTCAGGCTGCAGCGCGCAAATGCAGTCTCAAAACCGGACGACGCGCTGGGGTCCTGACTGACACGCGTACGCATGGCGCTGATTCCCGTATCGCTTCCGCACCGACCGAACGGCCCGCGAGGGCAGCAACGATTGCATCGGCGTGATCGCACAGGGCATTAAAAATCACGGCTACGGCGCTGCCTATCGCCGCCAGCACGCTCAGCAT
>JAYVVA010000349.1:0-5392 GCA_043787435.1 Sphingomonadales bacterium
AAGTGCGTTCGTCCCGGGTACCCGTTAAACTTGTCGAAACGGCCTATCGAAGAACCGCTAGCATTACTTCTTGTCTTCAACTTCCGAAAACTCGGCATCAACCACATCTTCTTTGCTTGCGGCGGCCGTTTCGGCACCGGGCGACGCAGTTGCGGCCTGCTCCTTCTCATAGATTGCTTGCCCCATCTTCATCGCAACCTGCGTCAATGCGTTGGCCTTTTCGGTCATCGCATCGACATTACCGCCTTCGACGGCAGCCTTGGTTTCCGCCAACGCCGCTTCAATTTCAGCTTTGAGCGCGGCTTCGATCTTGTCGCCATTGTCAGTCAGTTGGTGCTCGGTCGAATGGATCAACGATTCAGCGTTGTTCTTCGCTTCAGCCGCCGCGCGCCGCTTTTTGTCTTCTTCAGCGAACTGTTCGGCATCCTTGACCATCTGGTCGATGTCGGAATCGGACAAGCCGCCCGAGGCCTGAATCTTGATCTGCTGTTCCTTGCCCGTCCCCTTATCCTTGGCACTGACGTTGACAATGCCGTTGGCATCGATGTCGAACGTGACCTCAATCTGAGGAACGCCGCGCGGCGCGGGAGGGATGCCGACGAGATCAAACTGACCTAGGACCTTGTTATCCGCTGCCATTTCGCGTTCGCCTTGGAACACGCGAATCGTCACCGCGCCCTGATTGTCGTCTGCGGTCGAATAAGTCTGTGACTTCTTTGTTGGAATCGTGGTGTTTCGATCGATCATGCGCGTAAACACCCCGCCAAGCGTCTCGATGCCAAGTGACAGCGGCGTCACATCAAGCAACAGCACGTCCTTGACGTCACCCTGTAGAACACCCGCCTGGATCGCCGCACCCATCGCGACGACTTCATCGGGGTTTACGCCGGTGTGCGGCTCTTTCCCGAAGAAATTCTTAACGACTTCGCGCACACGCGGCATGCGAGTCATACCCCCTACGAGGACGACCTCGTCGATCTTGTCAGCGTTCAGCCCCGCATCAGCTAAAGCCTTCTTGCACGGCTCCAGCGTCCGTGTGACCAGATTTTCCACCAGCTTTTCGAGGTCGGCACGGGTCAACGTTTCGACAAGATGAAGCGGCGTCGTCGTGCCACCTTCCATGCGCGCAGTGATGAACGGCAGGTTAATCTCAGTTGTTGCTGAAGACGACAACTCGATCTTGGCCTTCTCGCCTGCCTCCTTCAACCGCTGCAACGCAAGCTTATCAGTTTTGAGATCGAGCCCTTCCTTCTTCTTGAAGGCGTCAGCGAGATACTCGACGATCTTGTTGTCGAAATCTTCGCCGCCGAGGAACGTGTCGCCGTTGGTCGACTTCACTTCAAAGACACCGTCACCAATTTCGAGGATCGAAATGTCGAAAGTACCGCCGCCGAGGTCGTAAACGGCAATCGTCTTACCATCCTGCTTCTCGAGGCCATAAGCGAGCGCAGCTGCGGTCGGCTCGTTGATAATGCGCAGCACGTCAAGGCCTGCGATCTTGCCTGCGTCCTTTGTCGCCTGGCGTTGCGCATCGTTGAAGTACGCCGGTACCGTGACGACGGCTTGGGTCACCGACTCGCCGAGATAGCTCTCCGCGGTTTCTTTCATCTTCTGCAGAATGAATGCGCTAATCTGCGCCGGCGAATAATCCTCGCCCCCGGCCTTGACCCATGCATCGCCGTTCGGACCCTTGGCGATGCTGTAGGGCACCAGTTCGGTATCCTTCTTAGTGATCGGGTCATCGAACCGGCGACCGATTAGGCGCTTTACCGCAAAAATCGTGTTGTCGGGGTTGGTGACTGCCTGCCGCTTGGCAGGCTGGCCAATCAGCCGTTCGCCATCCTTTGCAAATGCGACAATCGACGGCGTCGTCCGCGCGCCCTCGGCATTTTCGATGACCTTGGGCTTGCCGCCCTCCATAACCGCCACGCACGAATTGGTCGTGCCAAGGTCGATCCCGATAACTTTTGCCATAGTATTGTCTTGCCCTAGGTTGTTGGTGGGACGTCGCTAAAAGCGCCGAGCCCGGTTTAACGTGCCACAAGGCGATATAGGTGGGCGTTCCCTTGCCGCAAGGCGTGGCCCCGCTTAGCTAGGTTACTTAAGCAGGACAGGATTTCAATGATGCGCGCGCTCAGCATTTATGCAGTTGTTTCGATTATTGCTGTTTCAGGCTGTACAAAGCCCAAGGAAATGAAAATCGACCGCCCTGTCATCCGCCTGTCCGCCAACCCCAAGGCCCCCGCGGCAGGTTATTTCACGCTGAGGGCCGGCCCGACTGCCGACCGGCTGTTGTCAGTAACCTCCCCGATCGTGATTCGTATTGAAATGCACCAGAGCATGACGTCGGGCGGTCCGTCGGCTGGCTCCGGAGGTGCGATGGCAAGCATGAAGTCGCTCGACGGGGGCGTCGAGATTCCTGCGGGCAGCACCGTCAAGTTCAATGAGGGCGGCCGCCATTTGATGCTGTACAACATCAATCCGGGCGTCAAGACAGGCGATACAGTGCAGCTGAATTTCACCTTTGCCAGCGGTTTGATCCTTCAGACCTATGCACCGGTTCGCGCGGCAGGGTCTTTGATCTAGGCCGATGTCGGGACGCATGCTGACACGGGGAGAAATCGTCCTCGCCCGCAGCGTGTTTGCCCAGGCTATTGATTACGACCGCGTCCGGCTGCACCGACGCAAGTGGATATTTTTTCAACCCCGCTCGACCGTCATGGCACCCGATGGACACATATGGTTCCACCCGGAGGGATCGGCTTATTGCCACGACTTCAGCGGGCAGAACCTTGATGCTCAAGGCCTGTTTATTCATGAGATGACGCATGTATGGCAGCGGCAACAAGGGATCTGCCTGCCGCTCGCCCGGCACCCCTTCTGTCGGTACCGTTATACACTCAGATCCGGGTGGCCGCTTGAACGCTATGGCATCGAACAGCAGGCAGAAATTGTGCGCCATGCCTTCCTGCGCCGCGCCGGGCATGCCGTCAGCGCCGCCGCGCCCCAAGCCCAATATGACTCTTTGCTGAAGTTCGGCGGGCCAACAACCATTGGTTAACCAATCTGCGCCAGGCTCGCCTGATGACCTTTCAGCCCGAGTCTTTCGACGTCACAACCGAAATCGCCACTCCCGCCGACGTGCGCAAGGGACTGCGCGAGTTTGCCAAATCGGCCCGTGACGCTCGTGACGCTTATGATTACTACCCGCGCCGCAACGAGCTGATGGCGATCCTCACTGATGCCCGCGCTCGCATCGACCGAATCAACGCGGCGCTTGGCTAAGCAGCCCGCGCGACCCCGACCATTGCCGCCCGCAGCAACCTGTCCTTGATCATGTAGCCGGCCTGCATTTCCTGGATAATCGTTCCCGGCGCCTGATCGCTCGGCAGTTCGATCATAGCCTGATGCTTGTTCGGATCGAGCTTTTCTCCAACAACAATGATGCGCGTGATTCCGTTACGTTCGAACACCTTGTCGAGCTCGCGCGCCGTCGCTTCGAGACCGACAACCAGACCCTTGAACTTGTCGTCGTCGCGCAATTCCTGCGGAATGGCCTCGAGCGCGCGAGATAGATTGTCGGCAACCGACAATACATCCCGAGCGAATGCAGTCGCGGCGTATGCGCGCGCGTCTTGCGCATCCTTTTCCATGCGGCGGCGAACATTTTGCGTTTCGGCCTGTGCATAAAGAACCGCTTGTTTGGTATCAGCCAATTCAGCCTCGAGGGCAGCAAAGTGTGTTTCGGTGCCGGGTTCTGACGGTGCGCCTTCGGCGATCATCTCGTCCTCGGCAATCAGGTCGTGCGCTGTCTCGTTCTCTTTCATCTTCGTCAATCTCGCCTAAGTCTCTGTGATAGTGTTTGAGCCGTGAAATCCACCATTGGGACGACGCGGGCGTAGTTCAACCGGGTGGGGCCGATTACACCGACGACGCCGATGACGCGGCCATCCCTATCATGGTAGGGTGCCGCTATCACCGACGAACCCGATAGCGCAAACAGCTTGTTCTCCGCGCCTATAAACACTTTGGCCGCCGAAGCGTTGCTTGCCGAGCCCAGCAGCAATGCTATCGCTTCTTTACCCTCAATCTCGTCGAGCAATTGCCGAACTCGATCGAGGTCAACCATGGCAACATCATCGATAAGATTTGCCGCGCCGCGCACGATCAGCACCGGCCGCGCGGCGCCATCGTGCGACCAGATCGCCAGACCGCGCTCGATCAATTCACGCGAGGCGCTATCGAGAGCAGCTTTTTCATTGCGCAGCTCGTTCGCAATTCGGGCCTGCGCCTCCACAAGTGTCAGTCCCGCAAGCCGCGCCGACATATAATTACAGGCTTCGGTCAAAGCGTCTGCGCTCAGCCCCTCAGGCAGCGCGATAACGCGATTCTCGACAGAACCATCGTCACCAACGAGAATCGCTAGCGCTTGCCCCGGCGACAGCGACACGAACGCGAACTGGCGCACGCGCACTTGCCGCGGCGGGACAAGCACGAGGCCTGCGCATGCCGACAACCCCGAAAGTGCTGCGGTAGCCGCAGCCAAGGCATCCTCGACTGGCCCAGCAGACGACAGCCGTCCCTCAATTACGGCGCGCTCTTCAATCGTGGGTTCGGCCGCCTGCATCATCCCGTCGACGAACAGCCGCAATCCTGTTTCGGTCGGCATTCGTCCCGCGGAAGTGTGCGGATGCGCCAACAGACCTGCCTCCTCCAGATCCTGCATGACGTTGCGGATCGATGCGGGCGACAGGTTCAGGCCGGAAAGTCTGGATATGGTCCGCGACCCGACCGGGACGCCGGAATCCAGATAGGTCTCGACGACGACGCGGAAGACGTCGCGAGCGCGGGTCGTCAGTTCCTGAACAGGTGCAGACATCCGTTAAATATAGGTCTCAACGTCGCCGCGAAAAGACGAGGCAGCCAACGCCGACCGTCGCGAGCAGCACGCCCCACATCGCCCAGATGCGTTGATCGAGCATAAAACTGGACGCGGGCCACATGATGACGCCCGTGCCCTGTCCGATCCAGAGCAGACCCATCAACAGCGCGAGTATCCCAACAACCGTCAACCCCATCTTCATGAAATCATCCCTTGTTCACGACTGGCGCCAGACCAGTTGCCTCGCTAGATGCCCGCTTTTATCATCGAAGGACAGCCCCACATGCGCCCATCCGGCCGCGCTCCCGACCAGATGCGAATCATCAGCATCGAACCCGGTTTCACAAAGCATGCCGAAGGATCTGTGCTCGTCAGTTTCGGCGACACGCGCGTGCTCGTGACTGCCAGCATCGAGGAACGCGTACCCCCGTTCCTTCGCGGCAAGGGCGAGGGCTGGGTTACTGCCGAGTACGGGATGCTCCCGCGTGCCACCCACACGCGCAGTTCGCG
>JAYVVA010000350.1:0-4627 GCA_043787435.1 Sphingomonadales bacterium
CCGTATTGGGGCGGCGGCACTTCGGCAGCACGGACGTGGCGCGCGAATGACATGATGTACTTCGCGCTGATGCAGCATGCGCGCAAGCGAGGGTGCACACGGTTCGATTTCGGTCGCTCGAAAGCGGGCACGGGGGCTGCCGCCTTTAAGTATAATTGGGGATTTGTGGGCGAGCCGTTGCGATACGCCTCGAAGACGGCGGCCGGTTTCGTCAAGCGCAGTGTGAACCCGCTCGACCCGAAGTACCGCCTGCAGGTGAAGCTGTGGTCGAAACTGCCGCTGGCCGTTGCCAACCGGCTAGGCCCGATGATTTCACGGGGACTGGGGTGAGCGAAACCGAGATCCTTTTTCTCGCCCACCGCCTGCCGTTTCCCCCTGACCGGGGCGACCGTATCCGATCGTGGCACATGTTGCAGGCGCTCGCCAAACTTGGCCCTGTCCATGTCGTGACACCGCTCGACAACGCCCAAGACCGCCAGCACATTGCCCAAGTTGAGCGTATCGCCGCAAGCGTGGTCACGACCGTGCGCCGCAGGTCGAAGGCTGTGGCCGCGGCTCGGGCCTTGCTGACGGGGCTGCCAGCCTCAGTCACGCTGTTTTCGGTTCCATATTTGCACCGAGCAGTCCGTACCCGGCTCGCATCGGGAAAAATCGGGACCATTTTTGCCTTTTCAGGCCAAATGGCGCATTATGTCCCAGCGGGAACAAGCGCGCGGTTCCTGATGGATTTTGTCGATATGGATTCGGCCAAGTTCGCGCAGCGGAGCCTGTCGGCTCCTGGCTTGCGGAGCATCGCATTCCGTGGGGAAGCCAGGCGATTGCTGGCCTTCGAGACCGCGACAGCAAGACGCGCCGATTCTTCGATATTCGTGAGTGAGGCGGAAGCCTCGCTTTTTAGTGAAATTACCGGCCTCCCTGCGCAAGTCATCGAAAACGGCGTCGACGCGGTCCATTTTGCACCTGGCACTGTCGTACCGGCCGATGCGCCGCATCCACTGGTCGTCTTCACGGGCCAGATGGATTATGCGCCGAACGTCGCGGCGGTGACCGGGTTTGTTCGCGACGTAATGCCTTTGCTCCCACGCGTGACGCTCGGCATCGTTGGACGCGCACCGACGGCTGCTGTGCGGGCATTGGCTGCAGCCGACGTGCTTGTCACAGGCGAAGTCGCCGACACGCGTCCCTGGCTGGCTGCCGCCGACCTCGTCGTCGCGCCACTCGAGCTGGCGCGAGGCATTCAGAACAAAGTGCTCGAAGCGATGGCAATGGGCAAGGCCGTCGTGGCGTCGTCGGCCGCTGCCCAAGGAATAGATGCCAAGATCGGCGCCGAACTGCTTGTCGCCGACACGCCCTCGATGACAGCAGCGGCAATCACTGCCTTGCTCGCCGATCCGTTGAAGGCCCGCGAGGTCGGCACGGCAGCCCGTGACCGGGTGATTGCGCGTTACAGCTGGGACGCGCGTCTCGCACAGCTGGCTGGAATGGTTGCGTGACGATCGCTGCGGCTTGGCGCCAAGCGCTTGCCGCAACGGCGCTTGCCATTGCTGCCTTGCTTGCGCTTTTTGCACGCGACGTCGCCGGCATGGCCAGCTTGTGGTGGAACATATCTACGTATCAGCATTGCCTTTACGTGCTCCCAATCGTGGCTTGGCTGTTATGGTTGCGCCGCGGCGAAGCGCTGCAGGTCGCGCCCGCCGGGTGGCCTTTGGGGTTGTTGCTCGTTGCCGCTGCGGGGCTGGTGTGGTTGGTCGGAGAAGCGGCCGGCGTGGCGATCATACGCCACTTGGGCGTAGTGTTGATGATCCAAAGCACTGTGCTCGCGAGCCTTGGCCCGGCTGTCGCCCGCGCAATTCTTTTCCCGCTGTTCTACCTCATCTTCCTTGTGCCGTTTGGTGACGAGTTCGTCGGGCCCATGCAGACGCTAACGGCAAGGATGACGATGGAGCTTCTCCATCTCTCGGGCATCCCCGCGACCGTCGATGGCGTGTTCATTACAACCCGCGCCGGCTGGTTCGAAGTCGCTCAGGCTTGTGCAGGTGTCAAATTTCTTGTCGCGATGATCGCTTATGGCGCGCTGGCTGCAAACGTTTGTTTTCGCTCGCCGACGCGTCGCGCACTTTTCATGACAGCCGCGACCATCGTGCCCGTGCTCGCGAACGGCGTACGTGCATGGGCGACCATCTTTGCCGCCGAATTCGTTGGTGTGAGGTCGGCGTCGGGTCTTGACCATATCGTTTATGGATGGGTGTTCTTTGCTCTCGTCATGGTGCTCATTATGGCAGCAGCATGGCCATTCTTCGACCGCAAGAGTGGCGATAAATGGCTCGGCGACACGCGCCTGACGGCTTGGCAGCCAACCGCTGCGGTGGTCGTGATGGCGCCCTTGACGGTCCTGGTTGCGGTGCTGCCGATCCTGTGGGACGCGAGTGTCGCTCGTGCGGGTCGTGTTGCCTTGCCAGCCCCAGTCAGTTTGCCAACGGTACCAGGCTGGACCCGCGTCAGCGACCTGCCAGTCAAACCCTGGACGCCGCGATTCGACGGGGCAGATCACCGCCTTCTTGGTCGTTATGGCAATACTGCTGGGCAGCGCGTCGACCTTGGTGTCGCGCTTTTTGGATGGCAGGAAAACGGGCGTCAGATTGTCGCCTTTGGGCAGGGGGCGGCCAATTCTGATGAGCATTGGGCTTGGGCGGCCGATGTGCCCAGCAATTACGGCGACCAGGTTGAGCGTCTGATGGGCCCAGACAAGTCAATCCGCGAATCCGTCACCTGGTGGTTCGTCAGCGGCGTGCCGACACGAAGTAAGGCGGCAGTGAAATTCGCCGCGCTCAAGGCGCGTTTGACGGGGGGTGACCAGTCGGCGGTCTCCATGATTGTGTCAGCCGAAGGCCCGCACGCCCATGCCGCCCTTGCTGCCTTCGTCCGTGCTATGGGCGATCCTCAGCCGCGCGTGGCAAAGATGCTTGCGCAGGCGAGGGGGCGCTGACAGGTCATGTGCGGGATCGCCGGTATCTTTCATCTTGCGACGTCCAAGCCGGTCGATCCAGCCCGCGTTGGGATGATGACCGACGCGATGATCCACCGGGGCCCCGACGGGACAGGCGTGTGGACTGCGCAAGGCGTCGGTCTTGGCCACCGACGGTTATCGATTGTCGACTTGGGCGGTGGCGCACAGCCGATGTTGAGCGCAGACGGCAAGATCGCACTCGTGTTCAACGGCATGATCTACAATTTCCTCGACGTCCGCCGCGACCTCGAGGCCTTGGGTGCGGTGTTTCGTACCAATAGTGATACCGAGGTGCTAGTTCACGGCTGGCGCGCGTGGGGGCCCGACATGTTGTCGCGCTTGAACGGCATGTTTGCCTTCGCACTCTTCGATCAGGCCGAGCAGACGCTTTTCATGGCGCGCGACCGGCTAGGCGTGAAGCCGTTGCATTATGTCGCACTCGCGGACGGAAGTATCGCTTTCGCGTCGGAACTGAAAGGGTTAATAGCCAACCCTGCTGTCCGACGCGAACTGAATCCGCAAGCGATCGAAGATTTCTTTGCGCTCGGTTATGTCCCCGACGATGCGTGCTGGATCGATGGCGTCAAGAAGCTGCCCGCCGGACATTTCATGGTGCTCACGCGCGGCCAGCCGCTGCCTCGACCTCGCCGGTGGTGGGATATCGATTTCTCGACACGCGCGACGGGCTCGGTGGCGGACCTCGAAGCTGAATTGCGCGAACATCTGCGCACAGCGGTCAAGTCGCGCATGGTCGCCGACGTACCTCTTGGCGCGTTCCTGTCGGGGGGCGTCGATTCGTCGAGCGTTGTTGCTTTCATGGCAGAAGCGTCGTCGCAACCGGTGCAGACGTGCGCGATCGGCTTTGACGACGCGGCGCATGACGAAACTCGCTACGCCGCCGAGGTCGCCAACCGATTTGCCACGAGACACCGCGTCCGGATCGTTGCCTCGGACGATTATGCGGCAGCCGACGCCATCGCGCGGATGTTTGACGAACCCTTTGCTGATCCATCGGCGCTGGCAAGCTGGCGCGTCAGTCAGCTGGCGCGCGAAACTGTTACGGTCGCCCTCACGGGCGACGGTGCCGACGAGATCTTTGCCGGCTACCGCCGATATAGGTTTCAACACGCCGAAGAACGCGTGCGAGGCCTGGTCGCCCGACGATTGCGAGAGCCCGTGTTTGGCAGCCTCGCGCGAGCCTATCCCAAGGCTGATTGGGCACCGCAGATGTTTCGTGCCAAATCGACTCTCGCGGCCCTCGCGCTACCCGGTGGCGAAGCCTACGCCCGCTCGGTCGGCGTGACTCCGCCGGAACAGCGCGTCGAACTTTTCTCGAACAGTTTCAGGCGGAGCTTACAGGGCCACCGCGCGGAGGATCGTTATGTGACTGCCATGGCGACTGCGCCGGCTCGCGACCCGCTCGACCGCGCGCAATACGCCGATATGAAGATTTGGCTGCCGGGTGACATTTTGACCAAGGTCGACCGCACCAGCATGGCCGTCGGCCTCGAAGCGCGTGAGCCTTTGCTCGATCACCGGCTTGTCGAGTTCGCCGCGACGCTGCCGGTATCGATGCGTTTGCGAGGGGGAGAAGGGAAATGGCTGATGAAGCGCACGATG
>JAYVVA010000351.1:0-4116 GCA_043787435.1 Sphingomonadales bacterium
CATATAGGCGACGACTATATGGGCGCGCACTGGCTTGCAAGTTTCGCGCTGCTCGCGGTCGAGGCGCAGCCACGCCGCTAACCATCGATTCACCCCTCGTAAATAAAGCAAGGCACGTGGCCCGGTCTCGTGGTCTCGGCAGTTTAGTGGCGCACCGCCCCGATACGGAGACGCGAGCGGACAGGCGTGTGCATGCCGACTATTCCGAAATGTTCTTGCACGACTTGGGCGGCCGGCGCTCGCCCAGCTGCCGGTCAATTGACGACGGACTTCCCATAGGTGCCGCTGATCTGCTGCAGCGGCCCGTTTCGCTATTCTTGTTCGCGTGCATAGCATGCGTCGTTGTGCTGGTACTATGACTGTGGAATGCGGATATATTGGGTCAGCCGCTATCTGTCACCGCGTGTTTGCCGTCCGCGCGCGGCGTCGCCGACAGCTGTTTGGCGTTCGACCCGAAGCGAAACGAAGCAACCGCGCCTCCGCGCTCCGAGCTCTGGCCCGAGCGCCGCGGTGATGCGCGCCAAGGCCGTCCGGCCTGAAGAGCAAAGCGAAGCAGCAGCTGCCGACGCCACCTATCTCAATTCGGCCGACTAACCCGCTTCCCGGCGAAATCGAGACTTCTCGTGGTGCGCCCGATTATGGCCCAGGCTCTTTAACAACCCACGGCCCTTTCGCCAGCCTTGCCCTTTTTATTCCGCAGCAATCTGTCCGAACATATCGACCTCTCCCGTGGGCGGATCCTCGTTCGCCGCAGCATTGGCCGCCTTGGCGCCTTTGCGTGCGTCGAAGCTGGTCCACACTTCGCCCCAATTGCCACGCGTTGCTGCCTTCGAGTATTCGGTTGCGCGTGTCTCGAAGAAATTGGCATGCTCGACGCCGTTGAGCAGCGGCGCGAGCCACGGCAGCGGATGTTCCTCGATCATGTAGATCGGCTTAAAACCCAACTGTCCCAATCGCCAATCTGCGATGTAGCGAATGTATTTCTTGATTTCCTTGGGGCTCATGCCCGGCACAGGACCCTGTTCAAAGGCCAAGTCGATGAACGCGTCCTCGAGCCGAACGGTTTTCTGGCAGACGTCCATGATGTCGTCGCGCACCGACTTTGTTAAGCAGTCGCGTTCTGCGCAAAACGCGTGGAACAGCTTGATAATTCCCTCGCAATGCAGGCTTTCGTCGCGGACCGACCACGACACGATCTGTCCCATGCCCTTCATCTTGTTGAATCGGGGGAAATTCATGAGCATGGCAAAGCTCGCGAACAGCTGCAGCCCTTCGGTAAACCCGCCGAACATCGCCAGCGTGCGGGCAATATCCTCGTCACTGTCCATATTGAACGTCGCGAGATAGTCGTGCTTGTCCTTCATTTCCTTATACTGAAGGAACATGCCGTATTCGCTTTCCGGCATGCCGATGGTGTCGAGCAGATGCGAGTATGCGGCGATGTGCACCGTCTCCATATTGGAAAAGGCGGCGAGCATCATCTTGATCTCGGTCGGCTTGAACACCCGGCCATAATGTTCGTGGTAGCAATTCTGTACTTCGACATCGGCTTGGGTAAAAAACCGGAAAATCTGCGTCAGCAGATTGCGTTCATGATCAGTCAGCTTCTGAGCCCAGTCGCGACAGTCTTCGCCCAGCGGCACTTCCTCGGGCATCCAGTGGATCTGCTGCTGGCGCTTCCAAAACTCGTATGCCCAAGGATATTCAAAGGGCTTATACTGGTTGCGGGCTTCAGTGAGGGACATGGATCAGGCTCCGGCGGAAACAGGGTTCGAAAAACGGTTCGGCGTAAACAGGCTCAGCTTGCGGCGTCCCAGCTGTGGAGCGCCCAGGCATAAGCGGTCAGGATGATCGCTGCTGCCGCCAGCATCGTCGCCGCGATCCGGTGGCGATAAACTGCCGCTTCGTTCAGCGCCCGCCGCCGGGCCAGCACGACTGTTCCCGTCGCACAGAGCAGCGCGACCAGCGCCATTATCAGGGGTGGGGTCATCTCGGCGTCCTTCATGTGGTGTCTCTGCACCTAATTGCGGGCTCGCACGTTGTGTTCCCATCATCCCCTCCGAGGAGCTATTTTCATGATCGATTTTTCCCGAATCAAAGAGCATGCCGAAGTCATAGGCGCTGACGGCGTTCACGTCGGCACCGTCGATCATCTCGATGGCCACCGCATCAAATTGACCAAGATCGATCGCGGCGGCGGGCGTCACGCGGGGCACCATCATTATATCTCGACCGGACTGGTTGCCGACATCGAAGGCAACAAAGTCCGCCTGTCTGCCAATGCCGATGTAGCGGTGACGTTTGAGGAAGAGGAAAAGCCGACCTGACCAGTCGGATGCCTCATCGACATCTCGCGCTTCATTACTGGCACGCAAGACATTCGTCGTAATCCTTCGATTCGAGCTCGATCACCGGGGCAATCGATGTATTATCTGCCTCGACGCCCCCGGCAAACCCTGCGCGCTGAACACTCTTCGACCGCAAGTAGTACAGCGATTTGATGCCCAGTTCCCATGCGCGGAAATGGAGCATCAGCAGGTCCCATTTCTCGACATCCGCCGGAATGAACAGGTTCAACGATTGCGCCTGGTCGATGAACGGCGTGCGGTCGGCGGCGAGCTCCAGCAACCAGCGCTGGTCGATTTCGAAGCTGGTTTTGTATGTCGCTTTTTCGTCGGCATTTAGGAAGTCGAGATGCTGCACTGATCCACCCTGTTCAAGAATCGAATTCCAGACTGCATCCGAATTCTTCGACTTTTCGCTCAGCAGCTTTTCAAGATAGGGATTGCGGATCGAAAAGCTGCCCGACAGAGTCTTGTGCGTGTAGATGTTAGCCGGGATCGGCTCGATGCATGCGCTTGTACCGCCACAGATGATGCTGATTGACGCCGTCGGCGCGATTGCCATCTTGCAGCTGAACCGCTCCATGACGCCGCGTTCTTCGGCATCGGGGCACGGACCCCGCTCGGCGGCGAGAAGCATAGACGCCTCTTCGGCTTTCGCGCTGATGTGCTTGAAAATCTTGAGATTCCACGACTTCGCCATGGCACCTTCGAACGGCAGGTTGCGGGCCTGGAGGAAGCTGTGAAAACCCATCACGCCCAAGCCTACCGAGCGCTCGCGGCTCGCGGAATATTTGGCGCGTGCCATTTCGGGCTCGGCCCGGTTGATATAATCGGTGAGGACATTGTCGAGGAAGCGCATGATGTCTTCAACGAACATCTTCTCGCCGTTCCATTCGTCCCAGGTTTCCAGGTTGACTGACGAAAGACAGCACACCGCGGTCCGATAATTGCCGAGGTGATCCTTGCCGGTCGGCAACGTGATTTCGCTGCACAGGTTCGATGTCGATACTTTCAACCCCAGCTCGCGGTGGTGGCGCGGCATCGCGCGGTTCACCGTATCGCCGAAGACGATGTAAGGCTCGCCCGTGGCAAGGCGGGTCTCTACCAGCTTTTGGAAGAGGCTGCGGGCATCGACTGTTTGGCGGATACTGTTGTCCTTGGGCGACCGCAGGTGCCAGTCGGTGCCGTCGCGCACTGCTTCCATGAATGCGTCGGTCAGAAGGACGCCGTGGTGCAGGTTGAGAGCCTTGCGGTTAAAGTCCCCGCTCGGTTTGCGAATTTCGAGGAATTCTTCGATCTCTGGATGCGACACGTCGAGATAACACGCCGCCGAACCGCGCCGCAGTGATCCCTGACTGATCGCGAGCGTCAGCGAATCCATCACCCGGACGAAAGGGATGATGCCGCTGGTCTTGCCGTTGAGCCCCACCGGCTCGCCAATGCCCCGGACGTTTCCCCAATAGGTCCCAATCCCGCCGCCGCGCGACGCCAACCAGACATTCTCGTTCCAGGTGTCGACAATACCTTCAAGGCTGTCGGGCACTGAATTAAGATAGCAACTAATTGGGAGACCTCGGCCGGTGCCGCCGTTCGACAGAACGGGCGTCGACGGCATGAACCACAGCCGAGAGATATAATCATAAAGCCGTTGGGCGTGAGGCTGGTCATCGGCATAGGCCGATGCCACGCGCACGAAGATATCCTGATATGACTCGCCCGGCAGCAGGTAGCGATCCTTGAGCGTTTCCTTGCCAAAATCGGTAAGCAGCGC